>DATEMG010000301.1:0-16451 GCA_035275805.1 Blastocatellia bacterium | reverse complement strand
GGTACTGATCCGGCCAACCTTCCCGCATATGTAATTGCAATTCGCTCTAAATGCCGTTTCAACATTATCGAACCCTTTTCTGTTAATGGAACGCCTGTCGTCGCGTTATTGCGACGGGAGGCAAAATGCAAAAATACGCGGTTGAAACCTGCGGCCTAACGCGGCGCTTTGGGGCGCAGCTTGCCGTTGATGATTTGAATCTGCTGGCGCCGGAGGGGAGAGTTTACGGCTTTCTGGGGCCGAACGGCGCGGGTAAGACCACCACGATCCGGATGTTGCTGGGACTGATTCGCCCTGACGCGGGCGAAGTTCGTTTGTTCGGCGCCACCCTGGCCGCCGGCCGCCTGTCGCTGATGCGGATGGCAGGCGCGCTGGTCGAAAGCCCCTCACTCTACCCACATCTGACCGGGCGCGAAAACCTCGAAGTCACCCGGCGGCTGCTGGGCGCGCCTCGCGGACTGATAGACGACGCGCTCGGCGTCGTGAAACTCGCGCAAGACGCGGACCGCCGCGTCCGCGAATACTCGATGGGTATGCGACAACGTCTAGGCCTTGCCTTCGCTCTGTTGAGCAAGCCCAGGTTGCTCGTCCTGGACGAACCGACCAATGGTCTGGACCCTGCCGGCATTCACGAGATGCGCGACTTGATCCGCCGCCTGCCCGTAGAGTTCGGGGCCACGGTCTTCCTCTCCAGCCACCTGCTCAGCGAAGTCGAACAAATCGCCGGCCACATCGGCATCATTCACCAGGGCAGGCTTCTTTTTCAGGGGACGCTGGCCGAACTGCAGGCCCAGCGGCGGGAGCATCTGGTCGTCGGCGTGAAGCAGTCGGAACAGGCGATGCGCTGTCTGGGCGCCGCCGGCTGGGGAGCGCAAAGGCGCGACGACGGACTGTTGGCAGTCTCCGCCGCGACTCCTGACGCCGCCGCCCGGATCAACAGCCTGCTCGTCAATCAAGGTATGGAAGTCTTCCACATCGCGCTCGCGCAAGCTTCCCTTGAAGACATCTTCCTGACACTGACCGGCGGGCGAAACGAGACAAGGAGGGCCGCCTGATGTCACTCATCCGCGTCCTGCATGCCGAGACGCTTAAGTTGAAACGCACGCTGGCGTTTCGAATGATCTTCGTCGCGCCGCTGCTGGTGGCGGCGCTGCAATTCATGGTCGTTTGGAATCAACGACGCCCGGGCGCCGATTTCAACCTATGGGAAATGATACCCAAAGCGTCGCTGAGCATCTGGGCCGTCTTTATGCTGCCTCTGCTCATCACGCTGGAGACGGCGCTGATCAACGGCGTCGAGCACGGTGAAAAGCAATGGAAACACATCTTCGCCCTGCCCGTCCCGCGCCACGCGGTCTACGCCGCGAAGTTCCTCACCGCTCTAGCCCTGGCCGCGGCAAGCACGCTAATCTTATGCGCGCTGATTGTGATTGTCGGTCTGGCGCTCATCCGCTTGCGGCCCGATTTGCCACACGCCGGCGCGATTCCCTTCGTCTGGATACTGAAACACGCGGCATTTGTCTGGTTAGCCTCATGGCTGATCATCGCTATCCACATCTGGGTCAGCGTCCGCTGGCAGGGCTTTGCATTAGCGCTCGGCGCCGGCATCGGCGGGACCTTCTTTGCGATCTTCGCGGCCGCCGCGCGGGTGGGCAAGTACTATCCCTGGCTGCTGCCGGTGAATGTTTTCATGGAGGAGAGATTTACGACGGCGCTGCTGCTGGGCGCCGTCGGCGGGTTGATTGCGGCCGTGATTGGTTGTGTGGAATTCGTCAGGCGGGATGTGGTCTAGCCGGAGTTTTTGCGAATCGTCGCTGTGGTTTGTAATGAAATTTGTCAATAGCCCATCTGCTTTAATGATCACATTTGAGTCGGGGTATAACGCGCGGCTGATTTAAGTCTGTTCAGGGGTAAATTATGTTGACGATTGGCGCAAACGCTTATAGACTCGCGCAGTTCGTATTTTTCCCCTTCTTTGAATTGCTAGCCCTATGGACTCAACGCGACTTTCCTGGCCCAGTCTGGACGAAGGTTACACTGACGAGTTCGGCGTCATTTGTCCCGATGTCTACCGAGCGGCGGGAGAGTTGTGGCCACAGGCCGAGGGATTCGTTCATTCGAGGCTTCGCGATTGCCCGGCGGGAATGCAGCTGATGCTCAAGGCCGCCGCCACTGTTTCGCGCAAGCGCCGGGAACAGCCCGATCAAATCCGCGACCTCAAAGCTTACCTCTGGACCACTTTCAAACATTTTATTTCTGACGAGGCGGAAAAAGAGAACCGCTACCAACCGCTGGAGCCTGAAATACAGCCGGAGAATGGCTACCACCGCATCGCGGAAGAGCTCAACGACCAGATTCTTATCGAGGAAGTGATGGCGCATATGGACTCGTGGACCCGCAAAGTCTTCGAGTTACGCGTGCTAGGCTATCAATTCGAGGACATCGCGAAAATGTACAAGACCAGCCCCAAGCTTCTCCGCAGCAAATTCCATAAAGAAATCAAGAAACTATCCCACCGGCTCGGCGGCTGAAGATCTCCGGCCGATCGCCGGCGCCGCAATTTTTTTTCACGCGCTGGCGCCTTTTGTCGTTTCATTCCCTCTATAGGTCGTAAGCGGAAATTTTCAGGAAAGAAGACTTGATTACATCGTAAACAAAGGTCTTTGACATTTTTCTGTCCTACATTTTTCTGTTGAGCTAACCTTCAAATGTAGGAAATGCAGGATACAAAAACAGGAGATAGCTTTGTTTACGGATAGCTATTATTATGAAGCGCCACCCCACACCTAACAATAATCTGGCGCCGCAGCAAAAATACAATCCGCTAACGCCGAGGGACCTGGACAACCCAGAGAAGCTGATTTTCGTTGCGCAGAAGCATTTTGCGAACGCCTTTCCAAACGAACGGCGAGTAGGGTGCCCCGCGCCCGACGTGATTCGGTCGGCGCGCGCCGACCGGCCGCCGGGCGACGAGTTACTCGAGCATCTTTTCCGTTGCTCCGAGTGCTTCAACGAATACAGCGCTGCGATGCGTGACCATTACCGGCAAACCGCCGCCGAGGCGGAAGCGGATCGTCGAACGAAATTGATGCGCGCGCTCTTGAAATGGCGCCTGCCGCTGTTGGCGGGTGCGACCGCGTCACTCTTGCTCGCGGCAAACCTGTTCATCCAGAAGCGCCGGCAGACAGAGTCGCCGCAATCTATTGAAGTACGTTCTCAGCCTGCGCCAGTGGCGTCAGCGGAAATTCCGCTGACGCCAGCGCCCCCGGCGTCAAATGCGGGGCAACCTCCCGACCCCACAAAGGAGAAGCCGCGCCCGGCGGAGTTGGTCGCGATCAACCTGAACCTCAACCGGAACAGGGCGCTCGGCGATATCACCCGCGGCGGTTCGCGGCGGGAAGAAGAGAAAAAAATCAAACTGCCGCCGCTGCGCGCGCTTTTGAAACTGCGATTACGTCGAGGGAGTGAAGCAGGGCTTTACCGAATCAGCGTGGTCGATCCGAACGGTAACCGGTTGACCGGAGCCAGAGCGCGCAGCCGAAACGGGAAGTCGCTTGGCGTCGTTCTAGATCTGCGGCGGGCGGCCCGAACGGCGCATAGACTGCGCGTCGAGCGCGGCGACGACCTAAACGAATACCTTATTGAAATCACCAAACGCTAATGACGCAATCCCCCTGGATCAGCCGACAGGGCAAGTGGGTGGCCTGTTGGCTCATTATCGCCACGCTTATTACTCCGCCGCATCACACGAACGCCGGACAGGATCTGCTACGTTTGGAACCGGGTCAGCCCATAGAGAGGATGATCGGCGGGGGGGAAACACATCAGTATAGAATCACGCTCAGCCCCGGCCAATATCTTGGCGTAGCAATCGCGCAGCAAGGCGCCGACGTAATCGTAACAGTCCTGGACCCGACGGGTCGCAAAATCGCGCGGATCGATCGTCCCAACGGCGCGTACGGCATGGAAGACGTTTCGGTGATCGCCGAAGCGTCGGGTGATTACACGATTGAATTGAGGACCGCGTCCAAGTTCTCGGCGACCGCAAAATACATTATAACCGGGACCGCGCCGCGAGAGGCGACGGAGGAAGCCAGGCGACGAGTCGCGGGCGTATTCACCGTCAGTGAAGCCGAAGAGTTGAGAACCAGCGAAGCGGCGGACTCGCTGAGCCAGGCCGTCGAAAAGTTCGACCAGGCCGCGGCGATATGGCGAAGTCTCGGCGATCGCTATGAAGAGGCGGTGGCGATCCACGGGCGCGGCTGGAGCTGCCAAATGCTCGGCGATTATTACACCGCGATCTTGGATTACCGTCAGGCCGCTTCGATGATGGAGGACTTGCAGAATCGCACCGGCGAGGCGGTGGCGCGGTCGGCGCTCGCCTGGGCCTGTATTTATGTCGGCGAGATTGAACAAGCCCGTGAAAATTTCCGGCGCGCGCTCGGGACGTATCAATCGATGGGCAACCTGCGCGGCCAGGCAGTCACGATCTACGGCATAGGCCTTACCTATAAGGCGACGTTCGAGCTTCAGCAGGCGCTGGAACACTTCGATCGCTCGCTGGAACTGCGGCGGAAGGTCGGGGACACACACGGCGAAGTTCTTACGCTCACAGCCATCAGCGAAATTTACGATAGCCTCGGGCGCCCCGAAACGGCGCTCGAATACCTGCGGCGTTCGCTCGACCTCTCCCGCACTCTCAGTGGCTTGAAGATCCAAATCAACCCGCTCACCAGACTCGGCTGGGTGAATATGACTTTGCGCCGGTTGGACGAGGCCCTCGACTACTACGAACAGGCGCTGCGCATTTGCCTGTCTACCCGCGACCGCGAGAGCGAAATCCTTACGCGCTACGGGCTGGCGAAAGTGGAGATGGAGAGGGGGCGTTTGGACGAGGCGCGACATCACATCGAGGTCTCGCTGAAGATCACCGAATCGCTGCGCGGACTCAACAGCAGCCTGCAACTGCGATCCACCTACCTGGCCGCGACGCAGGACCATTACCAACTTTACATCGAGATACTGATGCGGCTCCACCGCGGCGATCCGGCGGCGGGCCATGACTCAACCGCGCTGCAAGTGAGTGAACGCGGCCGCGCCCGCAGCCTGCTCGACGCGCTCACCGAAGTCCAGATCGACCTGCGCAGCGGCGTGGATGCGCAATTGGTCGCCGAAGAACGGCGATTGCAACGCAAACTCAACGACCAGTCCGCCGCGCAAATTCGCCTGCTCAGCAGGAATCACACTCCCGAACAGGCGGCGGCCCAGGACGCCAAAGTCAAAGAGACCATTGACCTGCTTGAAGAAACTCGCGCGAAAATCAAAAGATCAAATCCGGGTTACGCAGCGCTGACCCAGCCGCAGATGGGCAACGTCGAGCTCATTCAACGCGAACTGCTCGACGACAATACCTTGCTGCTGGAGTACGCGCTCGGCGAGCAGCGCAGCTATCTCTTCCTGGTCTCGCCGTCGAGCCTGGAAACTTTCACTCTTCCGCCCGGCCCCGAGATCGAATCGAGGGCGCGACGCGTCTACGAACTGCTCTCGGCGCGCGCACTCGATTCGCGCGGCGCAACGCAGCAGCAGAGGCAGGCTCGCGTAGCCGCGGCGGACGCAGAACTGCCCCGCGAGGCCGCCGAATTGAGCCGTATGATCCTGGCCCCGGCGGCGGCGCGGTTGGGCGAGAAGCGCCTGCTCATAGTTACGCAAGGCGCCTTGCAGTTAATTCCCTTCGCCGCGCTCCCTGAACCTGAGGCGGAGGGTCCGGGCGACGGGGCGACTGGGGGACCGGGCGACCGGAATTCGGAGAGAGAAGGTGTTCGTCGCCCCGTCACCCCGTCGCCCCGTCGCCCCGTCTCTTCCAACCCGCTGCTCGTCAAACACGAGATCGTCAACCTGCCGTCAGCCTCGACGCTGGCCGCGTTGCGGCGCGAGACGGCCAAACGCCCGCCGGCGCCGAAAACCATCGCGCTGCTGGCCGACCCGATCTTCGATAGAGGCGACGAACGCTTAAAGCTCCCCGACGCTCAAACTCAGCGCGCGACTCAATCATCGCCCAATCAACCCGACCAGGCGGCCGCCCTACAGCGCCCGCAACACCTGACGCGCGCAATCGAGGCTTTCGGAGAATCGACCGACGAGTTCGCATTTCCGCGCCTGACCTCCGCCGGGTGGGAGGCCGAACAGATCGCCAAACTTGCGCCGGCCGACCAGGTCTTCAAAGCTCTCTCTTTCGACGCCAATCGCCAGCTGGCGACGAGCGGCAAGTTGAGTGAATACCGCATCGTGCATTTCGCCTCACACAGCTTTATCAACGCCGCGCACCCAGATCTGTCCGGCATTGTGCTATCGCTCGTCGACCGGAGCGGGCAGGAGCAGGACGGATTTCTTCGACTGTACGAAATCTACAACCTCAAACTGTCGGCCGATCTGGTCGTGCTCGGAGGCTGCCGCACCGGACTAGGCAGAGAGATTAAAGGCGAGGGGCTGATTAGTTTGACGCGAGGTTTTATGTACGCCGGCGCGCCCCGCGTCATCGTCAGCGCATGGGAAGTCCAGGACCGGCCATCGGCGACGCTGATGGTCAAATTCTACCGATATTTGCTCGGCCCGAAGCGGTTGTCTGCGGCGGCGGCGTTGCGCGCCGCGCAGATCGAGATGTCGCGCGACAAACAGTTCGCCGCGCCTTACTTCTGGGCCGGATTCACTCTGCAAGGCGAATGGAAGTGAAGTTATGATAAGCATCAAAGTCTACTACGAATCATCGGACGAACCAGCCATAGGCAAAGTTGTTTCGCTGGGCGTCGAAGAACTGGTTCGAACTGACAGCCAGGTGACGGACACAGACGGCGAGGCCCTTTTCAACGTCGAGCCTCGCACAGGCAGGGTCTTCGTCTTCGTTAACGGATCGATCGCCTATAAGGGTTATTTGAGAGAAAGAATCGTTGTCTATGTTTGAGCGCATGGGAAGGAATTTCTCCACAAAGCCACACAAAGAAGCACAAAGAAAGAGTGGAAAAAATCAAGATTTGTCATTCAGACTCCCTTGGCGCATCTTCGTGTTTCTTCGTGGAGAGATGCTTTGTTATTTCGCCACTAAATTGACCAGCCGTTTCGATACGACGATCGTTTTGACGATCTCCTTGCCTTCCAGCTTGGATTGCACGCGGTCGCTGGCCAGCGCGGCATCCTTCATCGCATCGTCCGAGACATCAGCGGGAACGACTACGCGCGCGATCAGCTTGCCGTTCAATTGAACCGGGATCTCCAGTTCTTCTTCCTTCGCCAGTTCGGCGTCGAACTGCGGCCAGGCCGAAGCGACCAGGATCTCGTCGTGGCCTAACGAAGCCCACAACTCTTCGGCGATGTGCGGCGTGAACGGCCCCAACAACTTCGCCAGCGCTTCCATCGCCTCTTTCATCGCGAAGCGGTCGGCGTCGGTCACGTCGCCTTTTAAAGAACCGTCGAAGGCGTAAATCTCATTCGTCAGTTCCATCATGGCGGCCACGGCGGTGTTGAAGTTCAGTCGTTCGCCGACGTCGTGGGTGACGCGTTTGATGGTCTGATGCGTCTTGCGGCGTAAGGCGCGCGCCGCCGGCGAGAAGTCAGAATCCGCAATCCGCAATCCGCAATCCGCAATCCTCATATGCCATTTGTGAATGATGCGCCAGACGCGGCCCAGGAACCGCGACGCGCCTTCGGCTCCGGCCTCGCTCCATTCCAGGTCTTTTTCGGGCGGGGCTGCGAACAGCATGAACAGACGCACGGTGTCCGCGCCATGGATTTTGATCATCTCGTCGGGGTCCACGGTATTCTTCTTCGACTTCGACATCTTCTCAATTCGCCCGACAGCTACCGTGCGCCCGCAGAATTTGCACTTGCCGTCGTCGACCTCGTAAGGGTACAGCCATTCGTGCTCCTCGCAGCGAAAAGTCGCCAGGCAGACCATTCCCTGCGTCAGCAGCCTTTTGACCGGCTCGTCAAAGGTAACCAATCCCAGGTCGCGCATGATCTTAGTCCACAGCCGCGTGTAGATCAGGTGCAGCACCGCGTGCTCGATGCCGCCTATGTACTGATCTACCGGCGTCCAGTAGGCCGCGATATCGGGCGCGAATGGTAACTTGTCGTTTTTCGGATCGCAGTACCGGAAGTAGTACCATGACGAATCGACGAAGGTATCCATCGTATCGGTGTCGCGCCGGGCCGGCCCGCCGCACCTGGGGCAGGTCGTGTTTACGAAGGTTGCATGTTCGGCCAGCGGCGATCCCGTGGTGTTGAAATTCAGGTCGTCGGGCAGTTCAACCGGCAGTTGCTCTTCGGACACAGGCACGATGCCGTCTTTCGGGCAATGGATGAATGGTATCGGCGTTCCCCAGGCGCGCTGCCGCGAGACGCCCCAATCTCGAATCTTGAAATTGGTCTTCGCCTCGCCGAAGCCATGCTTTACGGCGTACGCAGTCATCGCTTCGATCGCTTCGGGAACTTTCATTCCGTTAAATGGGCCGGAGTTAATCAACTCGCCGGTCTCATCCTTCGCGGTGAACGGCGCATCGACCGGGGCGTCGTCGGCTTCAGTCGAGCCGACCAATTTGATCACGCGCGGAATCGGCAGCCCGTATTTCTTCGAGAACTCGAAGTCACGTTCGTCGTGCGCAGGCACTACCCCGACCACGCCCGTGCCGTAACCGGTCACCACGAAGTTTGCCGTCCAGATTGGCAGCTTTTCGCCGTTGAACGGGTTGATGACGAACAGGCCGGTCGCGACCCCCTGTTTTTCCCGGCCTTCGGCGATGCGGTCTTCGGGCAAGATAGCCTTTTGCTCTTCGACGAAAGCCTTCAACTCGTCGCTCGCCTTGCCGGACGCGATCAGCTCGTCGATCAGTCGATGTTCGGGCGCGACGACCACCGCGTTCGCGCCGAAGATCGTGTCTATGCGCGTGGTGAAGGTGCGGATCTTCTTCGATTGATCGCCGGCGATCTCCCAGTCCACTTCCGCGCCGCGGCTCCGCCCGATCCAGTTGCGCTGCATCGTGATCACGCGTTCCGGCCAGCCGCCTTCCAGCGTGTCCAGGTCGTCCAGCAATTGGTCGGCGTAATCGGTGACGCGGATGAACCACTGCTCCAGTTCACGCTGCTCAACAGGCGTATCTTCGTGACGCCAGCAGAAACCGCCCTCGGCCTGCTCGTTGGCCAGGCTGGTGTTGCATTTCACGCACCAGTTGACAGTCGCGTTCTTGCGATAGAGCAAGCCGCGCTTCCACATCTCGATGAAGAACCATTGGTTCCAGCGGTAATACTCCGGCGTGCAAGAAGCGATCTCGCGCCGCCAGTCGTAGCTGAAGCCCATCCGCTTAAACTGCGCCCGCATCGCGTCGATGTTCTCGAACGTCCACCGGTCGGGCCGCGCGTTGTTTTTGATGGCGGCGTTCTCGGCCGGCATGCCGAAAGCGTCCCACCCCATCGGGTGCAGCGTGTTGTAGCCGCACATCCTCTTGAAGTGCGACAGCGCGTCGCCTATCGAATAGTTGCGCACGTGGCCCATGTGGATGCGCCCCGACGGGTAAGGCAACATCTCCAGGCAGTAAAACTTCTCACGCGCGGGCGTGACCTCGACTTCAAAGACGCGCGCCTCGGCCCACCGCCGCTGCTGGCGCTCTTCAATCTCTTCAGGAAAATATTTTTCGTTCATATCAGCAATCCTTTTGGCCATTTTGGCAGCCCTGCAAAATCAAAAACGCGTCCGACAACATCGCGTCAGGATGCAAGGCGAAATCGGAAATCTGTCCGGGGAAAAATGCGATCGGAAGGCGCAGCGCAATTTCAGGCATTGCGCTGCAATGTAAGGTGGAGGGCGGTCAGAGAGGTGAAGCGCTTCGCGCGCGGTTTGACCCGGCGATGGTCAATAAACTCTCGATTCGATTTTCCTATTGCTGACGTCATTGCTACATAACTCCGCATGGGTATTCGTGAAATGCGATTCTACACAGCAAAACAGGGCGGTTCAAGCTGAATTTCCGCTTGGGGAGTGGGGAGTAGGGAATGGGGAGTGGGGAGGGAAAAATATTATCCCCACTCCCCACTCCCACTCTTATATGTCCAGGTTCTTTACATCCAGCGCGTTGTCTTCGATGAAGCGTCTGCGCGGCTCGACCTGATCGCCCATCAGGATGGTGAATATTTCGTCGGTATCGACCACGTCGTCAATCCGGACTTGCAGGAGCGTACGTTTTTCGGGGTCCATTGTAGTCTCCCACAACTGCTCAGGGTTCATTTCGCCCAGGCCTTTGTAGCGTTGAATCTGCAGATCCTTCTTGGCCGCCGTCAAGATGTGGTCGAGCATTTCGTCGCGCGAGGCGACCTCTGTCTCGACGTTCTCCTCCTTAATGACGAACGGCGGCTGGCTGAGATGCGCTAACGATTTGTACAGCTCGACCGCGCGCTGGAATTCGACGTGCGTGGCCAACTCCCAGTCGATCAACACGCGCGAACCATTGCCGACGTTTTTCACCTCGACCTCAAAGAGGCCGTGCTCTTCATCGGATATCAGATCGGTTTTGAAACCGGCTTCGGCAATCGCAGCTTCGACCTTGCCGAGCAGGCTCTCGTCGGCGAAGACATCGTGGAGCTTGCGCCCTTCTTTCTGCAGCAGGCCTTTGCGACCAGCCAGCGCATCGAGCGCGGTTTCCAGTAGCTTGCGGTCATGCAGTCGGCGTTCCAGCTTGCCGTAGTAAGTGTTGAACTCGATCAGCCTTTCGAGCAAGGCGGTCAATTCCCTGCCTTCGATCGTCTCACCGGTTTTTTTGACCTTGACTGAAACCTCCTCGGTCGCCTTGCGCATCAGGAAGCGATTCATCTCGCGGTCGTCTTTGATGTACCGCTCGGTCCTGCCTTTCTTGACTTTGTAGAGTGGCGGCTGCGCGATGTAGATGTAACTTCTGATCTCGGTCTCAATCACGCCATCCTCGTTCTTGCTCTCGACCTTGTGTTCGAGCAATTGCAGCATCTGCCGGTAGAAGAACGTCAGCAGCAGCGTGCGGATGTGCGACCCGTCGACGTCCGCGTCAGTCATCAAAATAATTTTGTGATAACGCAACTTCTCGACGTCGAAATCGGCCTTGCCGATGCCTGTGCCGAGGGCGGTGATCAGCGTCTTGATCTCGCTGTGCGAGAGCATCTTGTCGAAGCGCGCCTTCTCGACGTTGAGAATCTTGCCCTTGAGCGGCAGGATCGCCTGCGTGCGGCGGTCGCGGCCTTGCTTCGCGCTGTTGTGAACGAAGACGCCACAGGCCAGAGCGAAATTGTGCGTGCCGGGCACTTCAAGATCATAAACATCCACGCGCTCATCAAGACGCTCGATCTTGACAACACGGTGGTTGTAGTTAGCCACGGCCTCATATGCGCGCGACTGATCGCCGTCAAAATAACGCTCACAGAAAGTCTCGAACTTCAACAACGATTTGTCGCCCGTGGCTCGGCGATAGGCTTGATAAGCGTCAAGATCAAGCTGCCCCCGCTCGATTTCGATCTGCTTCAACGCCGCAAGCGTTTTGCGATAGTAAGTATGATGTAACGCGGCTTTGCGTTGGGCGCGGAACTCCGGCGTCCACTGCTCTTTTGTCTTCTCTCGCCGCCACTCGACCAGCGCCACATCATTCCATTGCTCGATCGCCCTATGCGAAAGCTCGGCGCGAGCTTCAGGGTGAGACGCAAAATAGCTTCGCGTGCGTTCGGCCTGCACGCGGCGATGCTCTTCATCGCTCCAGTATTCCCGTTGCGCGCGATTGAGCGCTTCACCGTTCAGTCGGCGATAATCTTCATTCGCCTCATAAAACTCCCGCCACCGCAAACCCATAAAGTTCTTGTATCCCTCGTCGGCCCACTGCGCTTTAGCTTGCTCGGACAGTACCTGCTGCGTCTCCGCCTGCTTCATCCGCTCGCTCATCTTGGCGCGGAATTCAGGACTCTGGCGAATCCTGCGCCCTTTCTCTACCACGTCCGGCCTGTGCAGTGTGCGGCTGATGTGTTGGCGATGCAGTGATAGATGTTCTTCAGAAGGCAGTCTTTGAATGTTGGTCGGATTGTTGTTCAGCTTATTGAAATCGCAATGATGACAATGATCGCCATCAGCCTCGGCGTACACTCCATGCCACCGATTGTACCAATCGGCAAGCAGGTGCGTGAAGAGCCAGCAATCCGAACGCGGGTCCCAAACCATTTCATAGCCGTCAATCGTGATACCCGGCTGCGTTTTATCAGAGAGTTTGCGCTGCAACGGCATCAATGAATCATTAAGCCCCAGTTCAAATGCCGGTTTGTAGCCGCCATCGCGCAGCATAAAAAGATGATCTGGGGTACAAGTGATCTTCTCGCCGGTATCCAGCGTCACACGAATAACTTCAGCGTTGCGCTTGGTCAAACGCGCATTGATAATTCGCTCAAGCCCGATCTGACTGTCTTTGCGAATGGTGTAGCAAAAATGTTCTTTGCCTGCCTCCTGCTCTGCGACCAGTTCTTTGAAGCTGATTGCACGGCCATCAGCGAGGGCGACCAGCGTATCTCCCGAAAAACAACCGCCGGCCGAATCGCCTTCCACAATATACAACTCGCACACTGCCGGGTCTTTTTCCGAGCAATCGGCGAGTTTGCCGGGCAGATTCATCGAATTGAGCGCGCCTTTGCGCACGATCTCGCGGGCTTTGCGGGCGGCCTCGCGCGCGCGGGCGGCCTCGACGGCTTTGCCGACGATCTGTTTGGCGTGAGACGGGTTCTGCTCGAAGTAGGCCATCATCTTGTCGTAGATGAATGAGTCCACCGGGCCTTTCACGTCGGAATTGAGCTTGCCTTTGGTTTGCCCCTCGAACTGCGGCTGCGGGATCTTGACCGAGATGACGGCGACCAGGCCTTCGCGCACGTCGTCGCCTGTCAGCCCGCCTTTGAAATCCTTGATCAGGTTGGCGGTCTGCGAGTAACGGCTGATGGCTTTGGAGACCGCCGAGCGGAAGCCGGACAGATGCGTGCCGCCGTCAACGGTGTTGATGTTGTTGGCGAACGAGAAGACCTTCTCGTCGTAAGCGTCGTTGTATTGAATCGCGACCTCGATCGCCAGGTCGTCGCCCTCGGCCGGGTTGGCGGCTTTCTCGAAATACATCGGCTTCGAGTGGAGCACGTTCTTGTTCTTGTTCAGGTGCTTGACGAATTCGGCGATGCCGCCTTCGTAAAGGAACTCGTGCTTCTTCTCGGCGTCGGAGCGCTCGTCCTCAATGGTGATCTTTATCCCCTTGTTGAGGAACGCTTTTTCGCGCAGCCTTTCGGACAGCTTGTCGAAGCTGAAATCGGTGGTCGTGAAGATTTCGCCGTCGGGTTTGAACGTGATCTTGGTCCCGGTCTTGGCCGACTTGCCGGTCTTCTTCAGATCGGTTGCTTTGACCCCCTTCTTGTATTCCTGCTCGTAGACCCCGCCTTCGCGGCGGATCTCCATTCGCAGCCACTCGGAGAGGAAATTGACGACCGACGCGCCCACGCCGTGCAACCCGCCGGAGACTTTGTAGGCGTTGCTGTCGAACTTGCCCCCCGCGTGCAGCATGGTCATGACGACTTCGGTGGTGGGACGTTTTTCGGTCGGATGCATGCCGACTGGAATGCCACGCCCGTTGTCTTCAATGGTGATCGAATTGTCCAGGTGGATCGTGACGTTGATCTTGTCGCAGAAGCCGCCCAGGGCTTCATCTACGCTGTTGTCCACGATCTCATAGACCAGGTGATGCAGCCCCAGCTCGCCGTTCGAGCCGATGTACATCGCGGGACGTTTGCGCACGGCGTCGCGGCCTTCGAGCACGGTGATCTGTTCGGCGCCGTAGCCGTTCGACCCCTTAGCCGAATCTTTCTTTGCGTCTTTGGCCGTAGCTTTGTTCGAGCCTTTGGCGTCGATTTCTTCAACATCATCCATAATCTGACTCTTCTTCTCTTTTGCCTTCATATATTGATATTGATATTGATCTCAACTGAAATTATTACCCATTTCTCAATCCTTGATCCTCGGTCACGCGGCCGGATTGAACGAGCAACGTTCTGGCGCGCTGACTGTAGCGTTCAGCGATTGTTCGCTTGGAGGTCGAGACGATGGTTTGTGAGCGTCCGTCAAGGTGATTGAGCAAAATCTCGATTCGCGTGCGGTCCAGTTCGGCATCAAGATCATCTATTAGGAATATGGGGTACTCTTCAAACACTTGATAATACACGCTTATTTGCGCCATATCAAGAATCAAAAGGGCGCTTCGCTGCTGCCCGGAACTGCCGAAACGGGCGATTTCGTGGCCGTCGCAGAGTATTTCGAGGTCGTCGCGGTGAGGGCCCACCAGCGAATAGCCGACCGCGATTTCGTTCTTCAGGCGCAGCCCCAGCCGCTCTTTCAGCAGATTAGCGTAATCTCCAAGATCGCCCCTGCCTTCAAGCGAGGACTTATAGCGAATGGTGATCGCTTCGGCCTGAAATAAACCGGGGTTCAGATGGGCGCGCAGTTGATCGACGTGTTTGACGCGCGCCTGATGAATCTCGGAGCCTAGCGTGACCAGTTGATCGTTCCATGGCTGAATCAGGTCGTGGAATTTCAGCTGGTCTTCAGCCTCCGAAGCGGCGCGCAGGAGGGCATTCTTCTGCTTCAGCACGCGGTTGTACTCGTTGAGCGCGCCCAGATAAGAGGGCAGCGTGAAGAATATCCCTCGGTCCAGGAAGCGGCGGCGGGCTTCTGGCGCGCCCCGCACCACCTGCATCTCATCGGCGGTGAAAGCGATGGCGTTGAGCGCGCCCAGATAGCGGGTCACGGCCTCGCGCTTGCCGTTGACGAAGGTCTGCTTAGCGCTTTCGGTGACGAGCAGTTGTAAATCCTTGGTCAGGTTTCCGCGTGCGACCGATCCCCGAAGAATGGCCTCGCCGGCGTTGTGAGTGATGACCTCTTTCGGGTGGGACGAGCGGAAGGATTTCGTAGTAGCCAGAAGATAGGCTGCTTCGAGCCAGGAGCTTTTGCCCTGCGCGTTCGCCCCATAAATGAGATTGAGTCCCGGAGAGAATTCTATTGTCCCGGTCAGGTTGCGAAAATTGGTCGCCTCAAGGCGCTGAAGTCGCATAACAGGCAGTTCAACGTGCCGTCGCTTTCCGTAAAGATCCGATATAAACACCGGCGGCGGCTCCGGCGCATTTCTAAGTCAGGGAAAGCGAATTTTAGCACAATTGCCGGACGGCTGGCGTCAAAGTTCCCGGGGCGAAATAACGCTTCAGCTTAAATATCGTAATCAATTACGACGGGCGCGTGATCGGAAAAAATCTGGTCGCGATAAATCGTCGGCGAGTGAGCCGCCTGATTAAGCCCGGGCGTCGTGAAGTGATAATCCAATCGCCAGCCGACGTTGTTCTCCCGCGCCCGGCCGCGATTCGACCACCACGAATAATGAACGGCTTCAGGCCCCACCAACTTGCGAAACGTGTCGTGAAAGCCGGCGGCCAGGAAGGCGTCCAGCCAGGCGCGCTCTTCTGGCAAAAAACCGCTGTTCTTCTGGTTGCTGCGCCAATTTTTCAGATCGATCTTCTGATGGGCGATGTTGAAATCCCCGCAAAACACTAATTCACGTTTGCTTTTACGCAACCGCCGGCAATGCAGCAGGAACTCGTCCATGAACTTCAGTTTGATGGCCAGCCGCTCCGGGCTGCTCGCGCCCGACGGAATATAAGTGGAGACGACGCTCAGATCGTCGAAATCGGCCCGCAGCACGCGGCCTTCGCCGTCGAAGGCGCACTTAATGCCGCGCGTGACCCGCTTCGGCCTGGTCTTCGAGAGCAAGGCCACGCCGCTGTACCCCGGACGCTCCGCCGGATACCACTCCGCGTGATAGCCAAGTTCTCGCCACTCCGGCGGCGCCTGCTCGGGAAACGCCCGCACTTCCTGCAAACAAATCACGTCCGCGCCACTCGCGGCCAGCCACGAGACGACGCCTTTCGCAGTCGCCGAACGAATGCCGTTGAGATTGAGGGTGAGTATGCGCATATTTACTCCACCGGAACAATCGGCACGTCCCAATGCGCGATCAGTATCTCGAATCGCCGTTGTTCTTCGCGCTTGAATTTGTCCTGCTCGGGGTAGAGTTGTTTGACGATCGCCTCTTCGGCGGCCGGGGCCTTCGGGTCGTGGAAGACGGCGGCGCTTTTGAAGATGATGGTAACTCGATAGTCCCATCGCCCGTCTTCGGTCGAATGGTAGCGGGGTTTTTCGATCTTGACGCTCAAGATGCGCCCGCTCTCGATCTGTCTCTTCAAGACCGGCAGGTGGTTCTTCTTGAAGAGTTGGATGAATTCCTCGGCGTAGCCCCATTTTGCCTTGTAATAATACTCCACGACGTAGGGCTGATCCTGCCGCGTCTCCTGGGCGCTCGCCTGCGGCCCCGAGATGAACCCGACGGCCA
>DATEMG010000300.1:0-4186 GCA_035275805.1 Blastocatellia bacterium | reverse complement strand
ATGATCCGCGCCCGTCCGCGTCATCAGCGTTCTATTGATGCGTTCTTTAGCCGCAAACGCCGCCTGTACTGTTACAAGCTGACAAAGGGGATTTGAAAATGGAGAACGCCGGCAATACTCCGAACGCATCAATGGAGCCGTTTCAATATTTGGCTTCGCATAAGGGCCCGAGCAGGCTGCGGCGATGGCTAATGTCTTTAGTCGCGCTGCTCGGCCTGATCACGGCGGCGATTGTCGTCATCGGCCTGATCCCGTTCGCCCCCGACCCCGCCGGGTTGACCAACGGCAATCCTGGCGGCGGCGGACTGCGGCGCGCGTTTCCCGAAATGAAGATGCGCCCCAGCAACCAGACGACGCAGGATAAGGTTGAGTTGGGCCAATTGCTCTATTTCGACCCCGTGCTCTCGGGCGACAACGAGCAATCCTGCGCAACCTGCCACCACCCCGACCTGGGCTTCAGCGACGGCCGCCATACTTCAATGGGATTCGGCGGCAATGGCGCAGGCCCCGACCGGCAGGGCGGCAAACAGGTTCGACGCGCCGCCCCGACGATCTGGAACGCGGCTTTCAACCACAAACAGTTTTGGGACGGACGCGCGAACGATCTCGAAGAGCAGGCGCGGTTCCCCATCACTTCGTCCGACGAGATGAATCAGAACCCTGACGAGCTGGTCAAAGAGCTGAAGGCGATTCCGGAGTACGTCCGGCTGTTTGACAAAGCGTTCGGCGGCGGCGGCGGATCGGCTGTGACGTTCAACAATGTAACGTCGGCGGTCGCGGCGTTCGAGCGGACGGTCATCAGCGACAACTCTCCGTTCGACCGCTACGCGGCTGGCGATCAGACGGCGTTGACCGCCGAACAGCGGCGCGGTCTGAGCCTCTTCCGGTCGCTCAAGACGCGCTGCTTTGAATGCCACGGATTCCCCACATTCGCCAATCCCGATTTCAAAGTCATCGGCGTGCCCAAAATGCCCGGCCAGGCGGACGATTTCGGCCGCTCGGAGTTCGAAGGCGGCGAGCCATACAAGAACGCGTTCAAAGTCCCGACGCTGAGAAACGTGGTTCTGACCGCGCCCTACATGCACAACGGCAGATTCAAGACGCTGGAAGAGGTCATTGATTTTTACTCGAACGGCGGCGGCCAGGGGGCGGGATTGCAACTGCCGAATCTCGACGACAAGATTCGCCGATTCAAACTCTCCGACCAGGAGAAGAGGGACCTGATCGCGTTCCTGAATGCGCTGACCGACGAATCGAAGAAGCCCGAGATCCCCGAAAAAGTCCCTTCCGGCCTGCCAGTAGTTCCGCGCCTGACCCCGAAGGCTCGCGGCTCCGCCATGCCTGCGCCGGCAAACGCCGCGGCGACTCAACCGACCAAATCGCAGAGCCAGACACAACGCCAACCGGCCGTATTGCTCGTCAAACCGGGCGAATCGATCCAGGCCGCGCTCGACCGATGCGTCCCCGGCGACACGATTGAAATCCTCCCCGGCGCGTACAACGAGACTCTCCTCGTGGACGTGGACAACATTACGATTCGCGGGTTGAAGGAGAACGACCGGCGCCCGACCCTCGACGGCCAGAAGAGGCTGACCGACGCGGTGATCACTTCGAGCCATAACTTCACGATCGAGAACCTGATCATCAAGGACTACGTCAACAACGGCGTCACCGTCCACGGCGGCCAGAACGCGACCTTCCGCGACCTGGAGATTCACAACACGGGGCTCTACGGCGTCTACCCGGTCGAATGCCGTGGAGTGCTCATCGAACGCGTGCTGGCCACGGGCATCAAGGACGCCGCGATCTACGTCGGACAATCGCGCGACATCGTAGTCAGAGATTGCGAGGCCCACTCGAACGTCACCGGCATCGAGATCGAAAACTCGGTCAACGCGCTGGTCGAAAACAACTACGCGCATGACAACACGGGCGGCATCCTGGTCTTCCTGCTGCCGAACAACCCGTCGAAAGTCGGCAGCGACGCCGTCGTCAGGAACAACCGGATCATCAACAACAATCTCCAGAACTTCGGCGATCCTAACTCGACCGTCGGCAAAGTTCAGCCGGGCACGGGGATGTTGATTATGGCCGCCGACCGAACGACTGTGACCGAGAACACGATTCGCGGCAACGATTCATTCGGCCTCGCCGTGGTCAGCCTGGCCATCGCGTTTCCCAAAGGCACAGCTTTCGATGTAGGCGCCACCCCAGAAGGCAACAGAATCTTCAGCAATAAATTCTCCGAGAACGGCCGCAACCCCGGCGGGTTGGTGAAACAGTTGGGCGCGATCAATGTCGACATATTGTGGGACGGCAGCGGCTGGGACAATTCATTCGAGCAATCGGACGTGAAGCGGTTTCCCATGATGCTCCCGACCGACAACTGGCCGGACGTCTTTCGCAGGGCCTACGCGCGCGTCTATTCGTTTGTCCGCGACAGGATGATGTGAGCCTTGTGGTAATGCCCTATTATTTCTCAACCAGCATAAGACGGCGTTCAAACGCCTCTAACGGAGGGTAACCAATGATTCACTCTTATCTCTCAACCATCCTTATGTTGTCGTTATCAACAGCCTGCTTTCTTTCTTCGATCCGATCCGCCCAGGGTCAGGACAAGAAGCTCACATCCGAAGAGTTGATTGCGCGACATCTTGATTCTATCGGGACCGCCGAGACTCGTTCCAAAGCGTCAACCCGCGTCGCCAGCGGCGAGACCAAATTCATAGCCCGCATCGGCGGGTCGGGCAATGTCGACGGGCAGGCGATGATGGTCTCATCGGGCGTGAAGTTGCGCTTCGGCATAAAACTTCCGCTGAACGACTATCCCGGCGAGGACATCGCCTTCGACGGCGCGAAGGCCGCCGCGGGACTTTTGCCGCAAGGCGGCCGCTCACTACTGAGCGCGTTTTTAAGCTCGCAAAATCTGCCGTTGAATGAAGGACTGATCGGCGGAACGCTCTCGACCGCATGGCCGCTGCTGCGCATGGATCAGACGCAACCGAAGCTGGATTACCGCGGGCTGAAGAAGATTGACGGACGCCAGTTGCACGAGGTCAGCTACCGCCCTCGAAAGGGGTCGGGCGAGCTGAAAGTCTTACTCTATTTCGATCCGGAAACTTTCCGCCACGTCAAAACCAAATACAGCTACGAGATCGGCGCCGCCATCGGGACGCGTGAAAATTCAAACATGAATACGGAGAGCTACTTCACTCTCACCGAAGATTTCGACGACTTCCTCGCGGTGGACGGCTTGACGCTCCCCCATAA
The DNA here is from genome assembly GCA_035275805.1 of Blastocatellia bacterium. Lineage (GTDB taxonomy): Bacteria > Acidobacteriota > Blastocatellia > RBC074 > RBC074 > JAJVID01. Next base: position 916 of record DATEMG010000300.1, on the reverse strand, counting down.
ATACAGAATGCAGTTCAGCGCCGAAGGCCGCGGCCGCTCCGCGCTCCACGACTGGACAGTCACGATCAAAAAGATCGACCACAATACGAAGCTTGACGACCCGATTTTCGTCATCAAATAAAAAAAAGCCGCCTGGCGACCGTAGCGCAAAGCGATCCGGTTTGCGCTACGGTTTCCCGATAATAACAAGCCTCACAATCCCATCTACCCCATAGGAGAACCCAGCATGAAGAAAACCCCTATATGCCTGATGATTGCCCTCTCGACCAGCCTCACACTCCTCGACCCAACAGTCGCAACAGCGCAAAAGAAAGAGCGGAAGGCTGAAAAAGAGCCAGCCGCCGAGACAAAACAAATACCTCAGGAACAGCTCGATTCAATGCTCAAGGCGATGAAAGAGCGCGAAGAGATAGCCTCCGGGCTGAAATTCCAACAGGGCGAGATCAAGCTCAAAGACGGCCTGGCCACGCTCAAGACGTCGGCGAAGTTCCGCTATCTCGACCCTGATCAGACCGACAAGGTTCTGGTTCAACTCTGGGGCAACCCGCCTCGCCAGGAGAAGACGCTGGGTATGCTCTTCCCCGCCGAGATCAGCCCTGCCGACCCGGAATCGTGGGGCGTCGTAATCACTCACGTCGAAGACGGCTACGTGAAAGACGACGAAGCCGCCGGCATCAATTACGACGACCTGCTCAAGGAGATGCAGGAAGACACGCGCGAAGGGAGCAAGGAACGAATCAAACAAGGTTACGACGCCATCGAACTGATCGGCTGGGCCGCGCCGCCGCGTTATGACCAGGCCGCGCACAAACTCTATTGGGCCAAGGAACTGAGCTTCGGCGACGAGCCCGAACGCACTCTGAATTACGACATCCGCGCGCTGGGCAGACGCGGCGTGCTTTCGCTCAACGCAGTC
>DATEMG010000299.1:0-6374 GCA_035275805.1 Blastocatellia bacterium | reverse complement strand
TACCATCAGCGTCACCAGGCCCCATTGTCGCCTCGTCGCCTCGTCGCCCCGTATCCCCGTCATCCCTTTACACCGTCGTCTCAGGCGTAGGCGGCGTTGAGTTTCTCCAATTCGTCCACGTGCAATTGCTCTGCGCTGATGATCTCTTCCAGCCAGAAGACCAACGGCGGGTTGCCTTGGGCCGACTCCCAGGCTTTGACGTAAGCGTCGAGCGCCTCGCGTTCCAGCTCCAGGTCGTATCGGAGCATCTCAGCGAGGTTTTTTCCCTCGCGTACTATGGCCGGTTCGATGGTCGGCGCCCCGCCCAGCGCGACGATCTTGTTGCCCAGGTTTTGCGCATGCGTGTGCGACTCGCTGCTAGACGCGGCGAAGAACGGGGCGAATTGCTGGCGCTCCTGCCCCGTCACAATGCATTGTTGTTGAAGGTACTGGATCGTGGCGGCGTACTCCAGCGACAGCGCGTGATTCAAACGGTTGATCAAGCCATCGCCGTCGCCGTTGTGGGATCGTTTGCCGTTTTTCTTCTTCTCATCTTTTTTATTTTTCCCCATATAGACCTCCTCGGAAAATTACTAGGAACATCTGAATGAGACCTGTTGGACTTATGGCGCTCATAGGGCAGTCTCATAAGTACTATGAACCCCCATAATTCCTATGCGTCACATATGTTGATGATCATTTTGTCCCATGTCTCAGAACCAAAATACGAATCGAACCGCGGGCAGTCAATCAATAAGCGGGACTCGCATGAAATTTGAATGAAATTCGATTTCAGTCCCCCAAAGCGCGCGCCCAGGGGCGCGCGCGCTTTGGGGATGTGACAAAGGTTCGATCAATTGATAGCATTACGTTTACCTCGTTCAGCTCTTGCGTTAAAACTTGTATGAATTCGCCAACAATCACACTAGACAAAATTCGCAACATCGCCATTATCGCGCACGTTGACCACGGCAAGACCACACTCGTAGACGCGATGCTCAAACAATCGGGGCTGTTCCGCGCCAACGAACGCGTAGTCGAGCGCGTCATGGACTCGATGGACCTGGAGCGCGAGCGCGGCATCACGATCATGGCTAAAAACACCTCGGTGCGCTACGGCGATTACAAGATCAACATCCTCGACACGCCTGGCCACTCCGATTTCGGGGGCGAGGTCGAGCGCGTGTTGACGATGGTCGACGGCGCGCTGCTGCTTGTAGACGCTTCGGAAGGGCCGCTGCCGCAGACGCGCTACGTCCTGTCAAAAGCCCTCGAACTGAAGCTCAAGCCCATCGTCGTCATCAACAAGATCGACCGTCAGGACGCGCGCGCGACGGAAGTGGTCAACGAGGTTTACGACCTCTTCATCGACCTCGACGCCGACGACGAACAGATCGAATTCCCGCTCCTTTACGCCGTCTCGCGCGACGGCGTCGCCAAACACGAACTCGATCACGAAGGCCGCGACCTGCAGCCGCTGTTCGAGGAGATCGTCCGAACCATCCCACCGCCGCGCGGCGCCGAAGACGCGCCGCTGCAAATGCTGGTGGCCAATCTCGATTACAACGATTACGTGGGCCGGCTGGCCATCGGCCGCATCTTCAACGGCTCGGTCGCGGTCAGCGACCAGATCGCGGTGGTCGGGGTCGACGGCCAATTGCGGAAGACCAAAGTCACTCAGCTTTATTCGTTCGAAGGTTTGAAGCAGACTCCGATCGAGACGGCTTCGGCGGGCGAGATCGTCGCGCTCGCGGGCATCGAAGGCATCAACATCGGCGACACCATGACGTCGGCGGCGGAGCCGCGGCCGCTGCCCCGCATCAGAGTCGATGAACCGACCATCTCGATAATCTTCAGCGTCAACACCTCGCCGTTCGCGGGTAGGGAAGGAAAGTTCGTCACATCGCGCCAGATCCGCGCGCGGCTCGACAAGGAGACGCTCGGCAACGTCGCGATCCGCGTCGAAGAGACGGATTCGCCGGACAGCCTCAAGGTCTCGGGCCGCGGTGAATTGCAACTCGCGATCCTGATCGAGCAGATGCGGCGCGAAGGCTTCGAGTTGAACGTCGGCCGCCCGCAGGTCGTCACGCGCAAAATCGACGGCGAAACTCATGAGCCGATAGAGATGGCGGTGATCGACGCGCCTGAGCAGTTCATCGGGGTGATCACAGAGGCTATGGGCCGCCGCAAAGGGACGATGACCAAGATGATCAATCATGGCCACGGGCGCGTGCGGATGGAGTTTGAAATCCCCTCGCGCGGATTGATCGGGTTCCGTAACGAATTCCTGACCGAGACGAAAGGCACGGGGCTGCTCAATACGCTATTCATGCGCTGGGGTAGATGGCAGGGCGAGATGGAAGGCCGCGGATCGGGCAGCCTGGTCGCGGATCGTCCGGGCGAAGCGACTTCTTACGCCATCTACAACCTGCAGGAGCGCGGCGACATCTTCGTCAAACCTCAGACTTCCGTATACGAAGGGATGATCGTCGGCGAGAACTCGCGCGACGTCGACCTGGACGTGAACATAATCCGCGAAAAGAAGCTGACCAACATGCGCGCATCGACGGCCGACGAAGCCCTCCGCCTCGTCCCCGTGCGCGAACTGACGCTGGAGCAGGCCATCGAATACATCGCCGACGACGAACTGGTCGAAGTCACCCCGCAATCAATCAGGATGCGCAAGAAGACGCTTGCCGGGAATATGAGGCCGAAGGCGAAGAAAGCTAGTGAGTGATGTGGGGGCCATTATCACCGCGTTGGCCTCGGCATTGATTTTGTCTCGTTTATCGGGAAATTGTTTAAAAACAACCGACGGCTCCGAGGATTCCCAATCCTTCGGCGGCGGTGGCTGACAATGATCGTCATTTCATCGCCGTCCTTCCATTTGCAAGACCATATCAACGAATCGCCCTCGAACGGGCCATCCGAATCAAAGCTGTAACCCGCTGTGGCGGCCATTCGTAATCGGACCTGAAGTAAAAATCTTCCATCCATTCCAGACGTAAATCAGGAGGAAAAGTGATGATTCGCTCTCGTTGTCTGACAAGAACATTAGTATTGTTTGTCACGCTCTGTCTGACGCTCAGCGCCGTTCCCGCGCAGAATCGAAAGGCCGATAAAGGCGCCGCGCAGGCCGATGATCTGCGAAAGTGGCTGTCCTATCTGGCTTCTGACGAACTCGAAGGGCGCGCCACGTTTTCGGAAGGTCTGGGGCTGGCCGCCGCCTATCTGGCCGAGCAATTGCGCGCGTGGGGCGTCAAGCCTGGCGGGGACAACGGCTCGTATTTTCAGCGCGTGCGCGTGCTTGGCGTCAAGAGCGCGAACCGTTCGACGCTCGCTGTCGAAGTGAACGGCCAGACGCGCGTGTTCAAAGACGGCGAGGGCGTTACTTTTCCCAAAAATGTCGGCGGCAAACGCAACTTTACAGCGGATCAGGTCGAATTTCTCGGCTACGGCCTCGACGCGCCGCTCGTCAATCACAACGATTACGCGGGCAAAGACGTGAGGGGCAAAGCCGTCGTCTACCTCGGCGCCGGCGGGCCGAAGGGGTTGGGACAGCAGTTCCGCCGCTCGCTCGGCGGGCGCGCCCGCTATGCGACTGATCAAAAGAAGGCCGTGGCGAGCGTAGGCGTCGGCGGAGGCGGATTCGGAGGAAGGCAGGGCGGCGCCGGAGCGGGCGCCCGTGGCGGCGCCGAGCAGGAGGACTTCACTACCGTACAGCGGCTCGATCATCAACTGCCGCCGAACGTCACCGCCAGGGACGATTTCTTTGAATTCTTATTCAGCAACGCCGACGTCAAATACGCCGAACTGAAAGAGAAGGCCGCGAAGCAGGAACCGCTGCCTTCGTTCACCCTCAAGGGCGTCAAGCTCACATTCAACCTCGACGCCGATTATCAGGTCGTTCGCACGCAATTAACGCGCAACGTCATAGGCGTGGTCGAGGGAGCTGATCCGAAACTCAAGGACTCTTACGTGACCTTCAGCGCGCATTACGATCACGTCGGCTACGCCGATGGCGCGGTCGCACAGGGCGGCGGCGGGGGAAGGCGAGTCAAGGAGGGCGCGGCCGAAGACCGCATCTGGAACGGCGCGGACGACGACGGATCGGGGACGGTCACGTTGCTCGGCGTCGCGAAGGCGTTTGCCTCAGGGCCGAAGCCGAAACGTTCGCTGATGTTCCTATGGTTCGCGGGCGAAGAGCGCGGACTGTGGGGGTCGCGCTTTCATGCCGATTATCCGACCGCGCCAATTGACAAGATCCTCGCTAACCTCAATATGGACATGGTCGGACGCAATCGCGACGACAAGCCAGAAGAAGCGAACACGGTCTACCTGGTCGGCTCCGACCGCATCAGCACCGAGTTGCACAACATCACGGTGGAGGCCAACGACAGTCTGGCCAAGCCGCTCAAACTCGATTTCGAAATGAACGACCCGACCGACCTGGAACAGGTCTATTATCGAAGCGACCATTACAGCTATGCCGCCAAAGGCATCCCCATTGTATTCTTCACGACGGGACTTCATCCCGACTATCATTACAACACCGACGGCGTCGAGAAGATCAACTTCGAGAAGATGGCGCGCATCGGGCGGCTGGTTTACGAGGCCGGACGCCGCGTGGCCAATCTCGATCACGCGCCCGCGCGCGACAACCGCGGGCCGCGAGTCGGCAAAGGCGTCGGGGGTAAGATTGTAGAATAGTCTGGCTCTTTGCCATTGCCCAGAGTATATTGACCGCACGTTGGTGGCGGTCCTGGCGCCTGGTGGTCAAACCAATTGCAGACGCTTTTATTTTTGGGAGATAAAAATGGCGAGCCGAAGAATCCTCGAATCCGCAGTGTCTCCACAAGACCAGGAGCAATTCCATGGAGAGAGTCTAAAAAGCTGCAGCGTCCCCGGCTTTGTCTTGTCCGAGTGCAGGTATCCGCCGAACTTCGAGACGCCAATGCATGCGCATGAACGCGCCCTTCTCTGTCTGGCTGTTGAGGGGGCTTATACGGCCAGATATGGCCCGAAAACCTGGACGTGCGAGCCGTCCACCCCTTTGTTTCATGCCCCCAATGAGATGCACTCGGTGCATATCCAGAACTCCGGCGGGCGCTTTTTCATCATCGAGATCGAGCAGTGGTGGTTGGAAAGGGCGCGAGAGCAGGGAGCGGTGATTGATTTTTCGTCCGATTTCAAAGGCGGGAGCCTGGCCATGTTCGGCAGGAATCTCTATCAGGAATTTTTGTCGATGGATGAGGTCTCCCCGCTTATTGTCGAAGGCCTCATGCTCACCATCATCGGCAAGGCTTCGCGCCACGCCTCGGCTGATGCGACTTCACGTCCGCCGCGCTGGCTCGAACAAGCCAGACAGCTCATGCGCGACCGGTTCACCGAGACGCTCACCCTCGCTGAAATTGCGCGCAACGTCGGCGTCAGTCCCTCCTACCTCGCCCAGATGTTTCACAAACACTACTTCACTACGGTCGGAGGATATATACGCCAGCTCCGGCTCGAGTTCGCTTGCCGGGAGATGGCCGCGTCCGACGCGCCGCTTTGCGAGATCGCCCTGGCGGCGGGCTTTTCCGACCAGAGCCATCTCAGCAGGCTGTTCAAGCGCCATATGGGAATCGCCCCGGCCCGATACCGGGAGTCGTTCGCAGGCCCCAAGCGTAAGGGCTGAAAATAATGCGCGATTGGCGCCCGGCGCAAAGTCGTAAAAACGGAGAAAGGCTGATCGAGTCAATGTCGGTAGAGTTGAACGGCTAGGTCGCCGCGGCGGAAGATCCAAAATTCTTTTTCATCCCAGCAAAGCCAGTTTTGTTTGTAGTCCTTCCATTTATATTAAACCACTTATGTGAGCGATATGTCTTGAACGCTATTTAGTCTGGTGGAATGTTCTTTAACATTCCACCAGCGCCAGAGGTGTGGCGCGAACAAACAACTCGCGCCACACCCATTACTTTCGCCACGAAGGTTATCTCACCGAGACGTCATCGACCCGGAAAGAAGAGGGGAGCGAGGCGTCATTAGTCGCGCGAAATTGAATGCGGACCGTCTGCCCGGCGAAGCCGGAGAGGCTGAACGGCCCTCTCTGCGTATAGGCCCCCGCCGTTCCTTTATTCAAATTGCTGAAAGTGCCCAGCGTCGAGAGCAGCGTGCCGGACGTGTTCCGAACCTCGACAAAGAGCCTGTCGAATTGCGTGGTCGTCGTAGTTTCAGACGACGTAACATTAAGCCAGAAGGTCAGGTTCCTCGCGGCCCCGGTCGGAATGGCAATTTGCTGATATTCTGCGCCGGTGGTGTTATCGGCGTTAACGACGATCGAGTAGGCGACGCCGCTGCGCGGGAATGTCCCCGTGCTGCGCAACGCGGCGCCGGAGAGAACCCACGGGCTGGTC
>DATEMG010000298.1:0-20126 GCA_035275805.1 Blastocatellia bacterium | reverse complement strand
CCGGAGATGCTGGAGCGCGTTAAACGCGCCCTCTCTCTCCTGCTGCGCCCGGCGCTGCGCTTGCTCGGCGGCGCGGATGTGCGCCGGTTTCCTTCCTGCCTTTTTGGACTTTCGCGTACGCATAATTCAAAACCCGAACGGGACTTCCTTCGACGCCGCGGCGCCGGCCTCCCGCAGGTCGCGGAAAGCGGCGCGCGCTGCGTCCAGATCGCGCTCACCCGTGTCGGCGGCGCGCTCGATCTCCGGCAGCATCTCCTTGACGCGCCCGGGATCGATCTCGCCGGCGCGGGCCAGCTCCTGAATGCGCCGGCTCATCTCGACGGCGGGGTTAACGCCGGCGGGAGCAGCGAGGAGGCGCTCGATCAAAGCGCCTTTCGTGCCGGCCTTTTTCTGGACCGTGACCACCAGTTCCTTGCCGTCCTTCCCGCCGGAGCGGTTGATGGTCGCCGTCCGCACGTCGGGCCAGGTCGGCGCAAGCGCGGCCTTCAGCAGATCGTCGTCGTTCGCGATCTCGTCGGTTATCCCGACGGCGTCGCCCTTGATCGTTTGGCCTTCGATTTTGATAGTCGCCATTTACTTCTTCCCTCCCTTTGCTTTGGATTTCGATTTGGCCGCGGTCCTCTTCGCGGCCGGCTTGGACTTGACGGTTGGTTTCGCCGAAGCCTTCGCCGCCGGCCTCTTGGCTAGAGACTCGGTCAGCTTCGCCAGCAGCTCGCACGTCTTCATCGGCAGCAGCATGTCCAGAGAATCGGCCTCGTCGGTCGACATACCGACGAACGGCGTGTCGTCGCCTGCGCGGACCGAGTGCAGGACCTTGCGCTGCGCGCCGGGGCCTTCGCACGGCATGAGCGTGATGTTGATTTCGATCCGCGACTTGAACCATGCGGCGGGGCGCTTTGAAGTGGCGGGCGTCTTTACATCGGCCGGCTTTACGGAGATTTCAGGCTCTGTGAGTCTTTCGGCGGCCGGGGTATGGTCGGATATGCCGAGCGCCTTCTCATCCGCTCTACGCTCGGCGATCTCTGATTCAGTCGCTTGCTGGAAAAACTCGCACTCGCACTTAGTACATTCTTTGTATCGCCCATTCCGCACATGGTCCCCGGCCTTACAGCCACATAGACAGATCGCCGACGGAGCGACGGCTTCGCCGGCGCCGTCCTCCTCCGGCTGCTCGATCAGCTCCGCCTGCTTTGGCTTCTTCGCCTTCGCCTGGCGCACGATCTCTTTCGCGACGCCGTGAGTGACCTCCTCGCCGCTGTCGGCGATCTGCCTGGCGACCTCCACCGCCTCCGCCGGCGTCGAGGGCGCCGCGAGCAGATAGAGGGCCGATGTCGCGACGTTCTCCAGCGCAAAATTTGCGGCGCTGAAGCGCTGCCACACGGCGATGAAGTTGTAGGCCGTGCGCTCCGACCAGCCCAGCTCCGCCGAGAGCCATTCGTTGAATTTGCCGTTGCCGCCGACGCGGTCCTTGACCTCGCCCAGCTTCCCGCCGATCTCCACTATGTCGGCCGCGACCCGCTTCGCGAGCGATTTGATTTCGCCGGCGCGGAGCCGGACTAGAACCTGCGTCTCCTGGTCGAGGGCGCCGTAGTCGAAGAGCGCCCTCTGGCCGACGACTTCAGGCCCCATTGTTTGCAGTTGATTCATTGCTATTCTCCCCGTTTATCGAGCCGACGGAATAACCCGCCAGCCAGTCTTCGCGTAAATCGCCTTCGCCATAAGGGCAAGCCTCTTCGTCGAAACCGAGCTCGCCGGCGGCCACACCGAGGACGAAGGCGGCATGCTCGGCGTCCGAATGGCCGCAGTCGTCGGAACACGCCTGGGACCAATGCTTCCGCCACTCCAGGCGCTTCAGCGTCCGCAGGACCGCCTCCATCGCGAGGATCTCGTGGGCGGCCGTCTCCGGCTTCATCGCCTTCTTGGCCACGCGCCCCGGGTAGACGGCCTTCCGCATCGCGATCTCGCGCTCGACGGCTTTGATCTGGACGGGCAACGGCATCTCAGCCATGCGCCACCTCCACGCCGATCTGCGCGAGCAGCTCCTGGACTGCGCCAAACGCCGTCCGGCCGGGGACCGGGAGATAGATCGATTTCTCCTTGTTCCTGAAGGTCGCCAGCCACCGGTCGCTGGCCTCCAGGTACTCGACGCCGATCTTCAGCTTGTTGACCATCACCCAAGCCTCGCCCGGCGTGACCACGACCTTAGGCTTGGGCGCCTTCGCCGCCGCGCGCCCGCGCTTAATCGACTTCGCCTTAGCGGTCGCCGTTACTATGCTCAAATCACACCTCCTTGGTTTTGTGACAGGGGCAAGAGCAGATCAGGAGCGCGCCGTCGCGCGTGACCTGCCGCCTACAGTATTTGTGTTCGCCGGCGGCGCAGCCGAGCATCACGTACTCGCCTCGCGCCGACAGGTATCGCGCCTCGATTTTCAAGAACTCCCGATGGGCCTCGTGGATCAGGCCGACGATCTCGCGGTCCCGCCGATCGGGCGCGAAGTAGATGGCGGAATCTTCTATCCAGCGCCGAGCGCGCTCAGCGACGAACGCATCACGGCGCTCTTTCGCTGCGAACAGGGCCTCGCCGTCTTGGAGTTGAGCCCCCACTACTGGCATCGCCCCTCCGTCTCCAGCTTCTTCGCGTGGTTCATTCCGAGAATCACCCAAAACCGGCCGCTCCTGGTCGCCACGGTTACCTCGCGCTCAAAGACAACCGCCTTGCCGACCTCGCAGAATTCCGGATGGGCGCAGGGACGGATTTCGCGCACCGTGCGCGAGACGCTCGTGCGCTCGGGCGTCGGCCTGAGACGCTTGGGGACCTTGATGTTTTGGAATCTCCTGTGCTCGCTCACTCGTCCCTCCCCTTCGGATTTACGGCCATTCGGAAGTAATCCAGTTGAACCGGCGGGGCGGCCTGGTTGAGCACGGGCTTCGCCCGCCCGCAGCGGCCGCACACCAGAAAGCCGGCGTAGAGCCCGCCTTCCGGCTCGGGCTCGAAGCGGTCTTCGTGCTCGCACTCGTTCACGCCGCGCAGAAGAGTCACGGTGTCTACAGTGGGCCTCTCCTGCGCGGAGATGGAGTCGCAGATCTCGATGAGCTGGCCGACGCTCGGGAAGAATGTCGGATAGCGCTCGGGGGCCGCGGCCGTCGCCTTCGTGACGAGATCAAGCGGGTAGCGCGCGAGCTGCTTGAAGTAGGCGGCGATCTCGCCCCCTTCGAGCGCTCTGCAGTAGCAGCAGGCTAGCTCGTTTAGCGCTTTGGTGAATTCGTCGTACTCTTTGTTCATCATCGGGACACCTCACACGGTTTCAGGGTTTTCACCGAAGAGAATCTTTCTCGCCTCGTCGGAAGCCCTGCGGCGTTGAGCGCTGCGCGAGTTGTCGAGCGCTAGCGGGGCGGGGCCTACGGACTGAAGCATTCGTCTCGCTCTCACCCACCCGCGCAGGTCTTCGAGGAGGATCTTCAGCGTCAGCGGATATTGGCTACCCTGCGCGGCCTTGCGCTGATAGAAATCCCGCTCATAGTCCGCCACATCCGCGGGAGCCACGCCCGCGGAAATAAACTCGGCTGCGGCGTCATGGATCGGCTGGGCTTTCTGGCCTTCAGGCAAGACAGGAATTCCTATAGCGGTCGAAACCGCTTGCGCCATCTCGGTCTGTGGATTAGCGAAGTTGTCGAATGGAGCGCCGCCGCTGTCGGCCCCGGCCCCTTCTGCCTCTGCCTTCTGACCATGGCTATGACTTCTGACTATGGATTCTGGCATGTCATGTGGCGCGCCGTGGTTAAAGGACTTAGGTTCGTTTTGAGCGTCAAACTCCGGTGAAACTTCGGGCAAACTTTGACCAAACTCCGGTGAAACTCTGGTCAAACTCCGATCAAACTTCGACAAAACTCCGGGCAAACTTGGAGCAAACTCCGGTGAAACCTCGGGCAAACTTTGCTTCAAATTGCGGAGCAAAAAGAGCGGAAGGCGGGGGCGCGAAGCCGGCGAGCAGAGGCGCTTGTAGTGCTCCAGCGTCCTGGAGAACCGCCTCCACTGCCAACCCATTTCTCTCGCGTAACGTCGCATGATCGCCTCGTCTTCCCACTTCAGATCGCCGTCGGCCCACGCGAAAAAGATGAGCCGATACACGTCGCCTCTATCCGCCGGCGGAATCTCCGCCCGCCTCATGGCCTGCTCCCAGTCGCTCGGGAAAGCCTTGAAATACGGTAGGTCTTGCACTCGTATCCCGTTATTGGTTCGGTCGTGTGTGTGTTAATCCCTGTCGTCGTCGAACTCGCCGTCGACGTACTCGTCACCATCTTCGCTCGCGCCGGGGAGCTGCTTCTGCGCCATCTCCCATCGGGTGACCGGCGGCGCGTCGTTGTACATCGCGACGGCCGTCGCATCCTTCTCGACCACCAGCGTGATGCTGAAGAGCGCCTGCGGGTGAAAGAAACGCGTCAGCTTGAAGCCGCCCTTGCCGTCGGGGATGTCGATCCTGATCATCGCCACGCTGAAGACGTGCTGCTCGCGCACGCGCTCGCCCAGGCGCGTCTTTCCCATCACTTCCAAGATCGCCCACTCGTCAAAGCTGGGCTGTTGCTGCTGTTGTTTGTCTTCTTCGTTCATAACCTCGACCTCACGTAAGCGACGGCCTCCGGATCGAAGGTCCACCGCACGCATCTATCCTCGTCAATGCTCAGGCTCGCGAAGACCGCAGGGCGGCCGTCTTTCTCCGTCCGCCCGGCCTCTGCCTCCACGACCTCCGCCTCGAAGACCTGGTCAATGCTCGACCACGGCATCAGCACAACGTCACCGGCCCGGACCTCCGCCCAGGTGGCCTTGTGGAACAGCTCCTTAGCCATTCGATCCTCCGGCGAACTCCTGGTGGAGCGCTTTCAGCGCGCGCGCGAAGCCCTCGCGGCCGTGGCCTTCGCGGCTGATAGTGTCCTGCCCGTCCTCGAACTCGATCTTGAAATAGCCGGGGTCTATTAAAGCTGTCGCCGTCGCCGTGAGCGCGTCCACGGGTTGCGGCTTGCGGCTGTTCCGCGCAGCCTTCACGGCTTTGGCCGGGCCGGCCTTGGGCGGGCGGCCGGAGCTCTTGTCTTCGGCCCTGGCCAGGCGCATCCGTTCGGCGTTCGCGGCTCTCTGGACTTCGGGCGGGTCTGTCGACAAGCGGCGCCGATTCACTTTCTGGCCCTTACAGATTCCGTTGTGGCCCGCGGGCCTCGGGCAGCCGGGAGTTTTGAGGCACGTCGACTGGACGCCGACGGCGTCTGCGGCGGCGCCGTTTACTGTTTCTATAGGCATAGGTTTTTCCTCTCGATTCCGGTTGATTGGTTTGGCCGCGGGACGCGGCGTTGAAGACGAAGCGGCGGGAGGCTTGACCAGATTCTTCTGCCAGTCGCCGAGTGGCGCCGGCGGCGCCGTGACGGGTCGGGCCGCGATTCGCTGCCCGGTGATCCGCTCGATCAGGCCCTCGGAGCCGGGGACCTGGCTCAAGACGTACTGTGTCGAGAGCGTGCCCGTGAAGAGTAGCCCTTGCGAGCGCAGGGCCTCGACTCTCTCGCGTACAAAATCTAGATCGTACGTCGTGAACCACTGGAGCTTCTGGACCGACGCGCCTTGCTTCAAGATCGCAAACAGCATGCTGAAGCTCCGCCGGGCATTGAGAGAGGCTCCGGGAAGCAGCTCTAAAATGCGGCGCTCGATCTCGTCGATAGTGACGCCTTCAGGCTTCTCGCGCTCTATGGGGACGCGGCTCAAACTCGTTATGGCCCGCACGGAGTCAACAGGTTTAGACATTCTCGTTTCCTTTCAAATGTGGCCCGTCTCTTCGCACATCAGCGTATGCGGATTGATTGGCCACGTTCTTGAAGTTCGCAGCCCTCGATCAGTTCCTTGATCCTGCGCACGTCCTCATTGCTCTCGATCCAGCGCTTGAAGAGCTCGCGACGCTCCACGTCGGTCTTCGCCTGCGCCGTGACGGCTTCAGCCTTGCGGTAGAAGTCCTCGACGACCGCGCGAATCGCGTCCGTGTCGAGCGCGACGACTACCTTGCGGAACGCCGCCGACGCGAGCGTCGGGTCATGCTCCCAGGACGGAGGGACGGTCAACGCCCGCTTGCCGCCGTTGGCCTGGAGCCCGATCGTGAAGCGCGGGGTCTTGAACTTCGTCAGCTCGTGACGCCGGAAGTAGATCTTCAGCAGCTCGCGCAGCCGCTCAGCCTTGTTCTCGTCCACCCGGGCGAGCGCGCGCATCCGCTCGGCCTGGAACTTGCGCTGCTCGGCGTATACTTTCAGCGACTCGATCAGCGCGGCGTAGTTGTCGAGCTTTGCCGTCACGTCGCCCTGCGTTTCGAGCCAGGCGTCGACAAGCTCCTGGCGTTGCCCGTCGGTCAGCTCTTCGTTGTCGAGGAGCGCCTCCAGGGAGAGAATTTCTTCGGATAGGTCGAAAAGTCGTTTGCTCACGCTCTCGCTCCTTTCTGGACTGACGCCGTCACGTCCGGGCCGAGCGCGCCGGCGTTGATCTCGTCGGCGACGCGGTCCATGACCTGGCCGGCGATGTCGAACAGTTCTTTCTGGCGACCGGCCGCCTCCAGGAAGAACTTGATGTCGTCGGCCCACAGCCCATGTCGTCGGACAACCGCATTGAATTCCTCGAGGTCGTGTCCGAGGATCGCCAGATTGCCGTTCTCGTCCACCCAGAAGTGGCACAGCTCATGGTCCACGAGCGCGCGGCGCGACTTCTCGTCGATCATCAGCCAGGTCGCGCGATGGATCTCGACGACGAAGAAGTCGTCGGGCGACTTGGCGCCGTAATCCCGGTCTTCGTCCGCGAGCCAGGCGTTCAGCCCCGAAACTTTCTTCGCGCGGCCCCAGACCACTTTTCCTTTTTCCTTGAGCTGTTCCACGCAGAAGACGTATTCGATTCGGACCGTGGCGAGATGTGTATGGAAGTCATCGATCAGGCGTCGCGCGACCTCTTTGACCTCGGGCGCGGGCTGGTATTCTTGCGGCATATAAAACTCCGGTGCGGTTAAAAAAGGGAGCGGACCGGGCCCGCCCCCGGAGATTTAGGGGCGGAAGCTTTCCTCCGCCCCAGGAGAGTGTTGTTCAGCCATAAATCAGCGCTTCGTCCGAAATCCGCCGCTAGGAAGCGCGAAGCTCGCGGCGGTGAAGTGTTAGGCGGCGACCGGTTGCAGCTTGGCGAACAGGAAGACCGCGAGGATGTGCTCGCAGCGGAAATTCGGATCCGACTCCTGTTTCTGATCGAAGCGGTCGCAGTTGCAGAGGACCTTGTTGGCCTGGTTCCGACAGACCTGGTAAGTCACCTTGTCGTTCGGCCGCACGGAGTATCCGGAGTCCGTCCTGCTCACGCGACGCTCCTCGATGAGGCGTTTGGCGCGCGCGTCCAGGTCTACGTCCTCACTCGGCTTCAGGTCAGCGGCGGGGGCGGGCTTCGACTCCTGCGGCCGTGACGCAGGCTTTTGCTGTCTTGCGCCGTCGGCGGACGCCTTGCGCTCTTGTTTCGGTTTTGAGGCTTTCTCCGTCGGCGAGTCACCAGTCGGCACGCAGAAGGTCTGAGTGAGAAAGGTCGTGAAGGCGTCGTCCATCGCCTTCGTCGAGGCGTTGTCCTGCGCGTCCCAGCTCTCGCCGATCACGACCGAGCGGACCATCGAGCCGTCGGGCGCGAAGACCGTGTAGGCGACCCTGACGAGGATATGGCGCATCTCCTTGCCATCTTTCACCGGAATCGTCCCGGTCTCGGTGTCGAGCACTTCGGGGACGAGGAAGAGGCCATGTTTCAAAAGCGCCGGCCTGAAGGCGGCGAGAAAGTCTTCGAAGCCGCGATAGGTCCATCTCTGTTGCTGATGCTCTCGCAGCTTCTCGATCACGGGTACGTCGGCCATCACCTTCGACATCAATTCGTAAATCTGCCCCATATATCTCTCCTTGCTTTTCGCGCCGCGTGAGGCGCCTCCGATCCCCCTGTAGATCATCCTCGCCCCACGCGGCTCTCCGTGGAGAACAAGGGCGCTTCGTCGAACTCGCCGCGGCCAAGCGCCCGAACGCCGCGGCGAAACTTGAAAAGATCAGCGGCATCAATCACGTCGGCCGCGGCCCCAGAAGGCCACGACTGTGTACCGCCGCAGAAAACGAAAAGCGGCGACACCGATGACGCTCAGGCAAAATACGCCTATGAAAAAAGCCTTCATTGTTACGCTCTCCTACCGTGGCGGGCGGTTGCGTTCCGCTCGTCTGTACTTCCTGCGTCCGTCTCGCAACCTTTTAAGGTTGGTGCATGCGTGGCGGGCGTGAGTGTTTAGGGCTTGTCGTGGGGGGCGCGGCGCCTGCCCTCTTAGCGCCGCGCCTGGCGCCGGAAGCCTCTGGGTCGGCCGCCGGCGTTGAATTCAAATCTGCGACTCCTTTGTTGTCGTTCGAGCGGGGCGGTTTCCCTTGCGTTCCGATCGCGTATGCCGCCCCGCTCCTCCTGCCGCCGCAACGCTCGCCGCGGCGCCTGGCCTTGCGGGCCAAGATTGAATTGCAAAATTTTCAAAAGACCGTGGGGCTTGTTCTGCCCCCTGGCGCGGCGTCCGCCTCCCCCGAAGCGACGCCGCGCCACGCGATCAGAAGCGCGTGGGATTCGCTTCCGAAACTCAAAAAATCAAAGCTGCATATCCTGCTCGACCATCGCCTTCAGCACCTTCTCCAACTGGTCGCGCCGTGCAAATAACTGGTCCGACGGGATCCCGTACGACATATCCGGGTCGTTAAGCAGGGCCAGATAGCCCTGGACGATCCCGATCGCCTGGCCGAATCCGAAGCGAATGCCGTACTTCTCGCCCTCCGCCCGGGCCTCTTTCATGAGCTTGAGAATTTGTTCTTCGGTCATAGCGTGTCCTGCTCCGCCGCCAGATCCTCAAGCGCGGCGATGATCTCCGCGTTATCCGCCTCGGCCACGATCAGCCGCGCGACCTCGACGATCTCGTTCTTGATCTCCCGCCGGCGGAGATCGGCCTGGTTCAGCCGGTTCGTGTGCGCGGCGCGACGGTTGGCGGCCTGCTCGTCGGTTTCCGTGAAGCGCCGGGTGAAAGATTTCAGCCTGGCTTTTTCCGTGAGCGCGACGACTGTCTCGCTCCGCCTCTCGCGGAAGAGCGCCTCCATCCGGTCGAGCGTGTCGCCGGCCGGCAGTTCGTCGGCGTAATTCATGGTGGCGGCGTGTTCGATTTGCCTTAGTGTCAAAATCTCTCCCTCCTTCTCCTTCAGGCCGCTTTCAGTTCGGCCGCCTGCGCCGGGTCAGACTCGACCACCTCGAACGTAATCCGCGGCCTCAGACCCATCACGGCAGCAAGGCGGATCATCGTGTCGAGGTTCATCTTCTCGTCGCCGGCGAAGAACGCCGAGACCGTGCGCGAGCTGCAACCGGTCGCCTGGATCAGATCCTCGTTGTAAAGGTCCAGATGGCTTTTCCGGGCACGCAACGCTCGCCAATCAACGATCGAATTGTTTTGCCTATTTAGCTTGCGCATTGGTATGATCCGGCGTGAGCGGCGCCATTAAGCCGATGCCGCTCACGCCCTACTTCGGTCAGCAGGTTTGCTTCTATACCCGCCAACCACTTCGCGGGATCGCTTGATCCCGCATCCCCTCGCGTCGAGGGAATCTCACACATCGAAAATCGAAAGACAGTAAATCGATCCGATCTTTTCAGGGCGGTGTTGTGGTCATTGGCCGCCCTCGTTCAAAAATCGCCTTGCGGCGGTCGGTTTCTCGGTAAGGTCTCAACTTGCCGCTGGCGCTTGCTGCGCCGGAGCTGCGTCGATTTGCGGAAATTCCGCTGCGAGTTGATCGAGCTTTTCCCTGATCGCCTCGCGCACAATCTGCGCGGCCGGACGGTCGGTGGCGATTGAGGCGCGGTTCAGCCGCTCAATCAGATTGTCATTGGCTCGAAAGTTCCACAGGACATCTTTTTTCTGTTTCATAATCCCTCGCGTCTAGCCATTGTCTAGACAAAATGCATTATAGCCATTGTCTAGACAACAGCAAGATGATTTTTATTAAAAGTGTGGATTACAAACTTGATTAGGATTAGTCTTTACAATGTCTTGACAACGACATGGCAGAACAAACGAAAGAAAAGCTTATAACTGTCCGCGTAGCAGAGGATAAGCACGCGGAGTTCAAGATCGCGGCGGACTTGCGCGGCGCAACCATGTCATCGCTGATTCATCAGTATATTTTTCAGGTGATAAGAGAAGAGAAAAGGCAGCACCCGGAAGCCTTCGCCAATCTAGGCTCAAATGCCGGCAAAGAGCCGCAGCCGCCAACTCCGAAAGTGATTCAATCGAAGCCAAGAAAAAGAGATAAGATTGACGAAGCTATAGACGCCGCGCTTGCCTATGGCGGCAGACCGATATCCGAAGCCGATAGAAAGAAAATTCGAGAGATCCTCGAAAAGCAGGATAAAGAATCGGAAGAATCCTCTTAGTCCAAAGATCCCAGAATTGAAAAAAAAATAGATAAGGTGACTAAACTCCCCCATGAGATAGCTCACCTAAATTGTAACGGCCCAGCCGCCGCCCCCAAAAGGTGAGAGGTCTCCGTGCGTAGAGATCTGTTGCTCTACAACACCCCGCCTGAGTGGAACGTCAGGGTTCTAACTCAGGATGATTTTGATTATTACTGTGATCGCGCAGGTATTGTCGTGCGCGAGATCTCACTCGAACTGCCCGGCCTATACATTTGCCGTGACGGCCATCCGCAAATTTTTCTCAGCGATGAATTACGAGGCGTCGAGCGCCTGTTTATCGCCTTCCATGAATTGGCCCATCACTGGCTGCATCCGCCGGGTGTCCAGATGTTTCACGGATTCGGCAGGCGGGTCGAGTTTGAGGCCGACGTCGTCGCAGCCTGCGCCCTGATTCCCAAAACGACTCTTACCCATTACTGGCCCTCGGAGATTGCCGATCTGCATGGCTATACATACGACCTTGTCAATTTTCGGTGCGAAATCTTTGATAAATGGAAGATTTAACAATAACGCCCCAGAAAGGAACTCACCATGAAATCAATCACAACTCTTTGCCTCGCTTTATTGCTTCTTCTCGCTAGCGTCGTCGAACTTACGGCCCTCGCGCAAACGCGCGTCCGCGGCTACACGAAACGCGACGGAACTCGCGTCGAGTCGCACCGCCGCACCAGGCCCAACAGCACCGAAAGGGACAACTGGTCTTCGAAGGGGAACACCAACCCGGACACGGGCAAGCGCGGGACGAAGACGCCACGGCGGTAAACCCGGAAAGACCGGAACCAACCGCAACCCCGCCGCGGCCACCGGCGGGGCGTTTAACAACCGGGGCTCGGAAAGTAACTCACCCATACCCAAATTTGGCGCAAAATAGGAGTCTAACTCATGAAATCAGGTAGAATCTCAAGCGCTAAGAAGTGTCCGGCATGTAGTTTAATCAATCCATCTGAAGCATTAAGGTGTGACTGTGGTTACGATTTTCCCTCTGGCCAAATCGAACAGTCCTACATCAACAGCCAAGGACACCATGAGGAAATTAAGAAAGGGCTTTCTCAAAAACTAAATATAGAGATAGCTAAGTAGGTGATAAATAGTTCCTTGACAACATGATCCAGATTCAGTGAGCCTCCAAAATGAAAGGCGGCATTCATGAATCTGATCAATCTCGAATCGCGCGAGCGTAAAGCTTTAGAACGATTGTCAAAGCAAACGTCTGACGCCACAACATTAAGACGCGCGCAAGCTCTGTTATGGCTTGACCGCGGCGAATGTGTCGCCGATGTCGCCGGGCGCTTAGGTGTTTCTCGCCAAGTGATCTATCAATGGATTGAGATTTTTCGCGCTCGCGACGCGAAAGACCTTGCCTCCAGACTGGCCGCCGGTGAACGAAGTGGACGCCCACCTACAGCGAAAGGAATCATTGATCCCTGGCTCGACGAAGTCATCGATCACGATCCGCGCTTGTACGATTACAACTCCACCGTTTGGACCGCGCCACTACTGACGCAGTATTTAGCCGACTTCGCTGGCCTGCACGTCTCAATACCAAGTGTGAGGCTTGCGCTTAAGCGATTGAGGGTCAAGTGGAAGCATCCACGTTATCAGTTGTCGCTCCGCTCTCCCACCTGGCAGCAGGCGAAAGGAGGCTTAAAAAGGGGCTCTGGGAGCGGGAACGAACTGTGATCCTGATGCTCGACGAGGTCATCATCACCGAAACTCCTCCGCTCTATAGTTGTTACGGTCGCTACGGGCAGCAAGTATGCGTGCCGATCACAGGGAATCGTGCTAAACGCATCTTGCACGGCGCCATAAATATTGTCAGTGGCGATGTCCTATTCTTAATCACCGCTGAATGGATAGCCGAGTCGCACCAAGCCTTCTTACGAATGGTTCGCGTGCATTGGTGCGGCTGGCATCTCATCTTGTTTGAAGATCGTGGGACTCCCCACACAGCGGAAGAGAGTCTCGAATTGGCGAAGCGGCTCGGCATAGAGATTCGCTTATTGCCACGCGCCACTCCAGAATTGAACGCCATGGATCATTTATGGAGATCGGTAAAAGGGCGCGGCGTCGCTAATCGCTCGACGATCTCGATTGACGATTCAGCTGACAAAGCGTGCAACCACATCTTCAGAATGAGCCGTCACGAAAGGCGCAAGAAAGCTGGCATTCTATCTGAAGATTTCTGGCTCGCTCCGTAGAATATTGTCAAGGAACTTTTTACTACCTACTTAGTAGGATAATTGGCGTTTCAGGTGTAACTATAGGCCCCATAGTCTCTATTCCATTATTGTTAGATGTGCTTGCAGGAAAAGAGATAGATATTTTAGGTAATGGCGGTCAATTATTCCTCGGGGCAGGCTTACTATTAATCGGGTTTGGATGTTTAAGAGCCATCACTCGTTCGGAAATAAAAGAGTGGGGCGATGTGGAGATAGGCGCTGGATGGTTCATTTTTGAGTTTATTAGGCAGTTCACCATTGGAATTCAGCACTTATCTTATTTATTTGCCGTTATTTGCGTGCCACTCTTGGTGCAAGCATTGTCTAAAGGAGCAGATATCGTTGAACCGATGCTTACCATGGCTGGAGTTATAGCTGCTTCATTCATATGCTGGTGGATAGCGAACGCGATGGATAGATTCCGAATCGAAAAAGCCAAGGATTGATCGAGGAAGCCATGAAAGCAGCCCTATACGCCTTAACTCTGACGCTCTACGCCTCCGCCGCCTCTTCCGCCTCCGCCGACAAAATCACGCCGGCCCAGGCGAAAGACCACGTCGGCAAGCATGCCACCGTCTGCGGCGTCGTGGCCTCCGCAAATTTTGCAACCCGCTCCAGCCGTCAGCCGACGTTCCTGAATCTCGACAAGCCCTATCCCGACCACGTCTTCACAGCCGTGATCTGGATCGAGGACAGGCCGAAATTCGGGAAGCCCGAGACGCTCAAAGGGAAGCGCGTCTGCGTCTCTGGACTGGTCGAGGAGTATCGAGGTAAGCCGCAGATCGTCCTGCAGGAGGCCGATCAGTTACGGCCGGAGTGACTTGTTGGTATCGTGGCCGACGGGCGATCCGGTAGGCTCGCGCTACCGGCCGGGGCCCGCCTCCCCTTGGACGGCTCCGGCCGTTTCCATGAATGAGAGAGCTTATGTCTCGCAAGAAAACATCTGTCATCGACGACATCCTCGCGCTTCCGTATACCAGGCTGATAGACGGAAAGCCGTATGTGCGGATCATCTACAGAGACGGCGACAGGCGCAGACCGAAAGCGCGACGGGTCAACAGCGTGGCCGAGGCCCTCTCCGCGATTGAGCAGATCAAGCAGGAGATCGGCGACCGCAAGCCGTCGGACGGCGACGGCGAACAGATGACCTTCGCGCAGCTCGTCGAGAGGTACGAGAAGACAAAGAAGATTCCCGAGTGGTACAAGAAGCCGATGATCGATCGCTTCGGCGAGCGACTTATCAGAAAGATCACCTACGGCGACATCGAGGAATTCAAGGCGGCCCGCGCCCGGGTCCCTAAAAAATACGCGGAGGATGAAACGCGGAGCGCCGCGACGATCAACCGCGAGCTTGAAGCGCTCCGCTCGGTTCTCCTCTACGCCATGCGCCACGAATGGATCCTGAAAAATCCGTTCAGCAAAGGGCCGGCTCCATTGATCAAAAAATCAGAAGAGGAGTCGCGCGATCGCGCCCCGTCCCCGGAGGAGGAGGCGCGGATTCTAGAATTCTGCGCCGACTTCAAATCGTGGGTCGAGCGAAAGCGAAACGCAAGAGGGATGAAGGCGGAGGACCTGGCCGGCCTAGTCGGCCTCGACATAACCGACCGTCTCGACCGGGGCGAACGCCTGAAGGATCGCGAGGTAAGGCAGGTGGCCGACGCGATCGGAGTCGATTTGGCCATCGCCCTCAAAGTCGCCGAGGGGGATCGTTCGCATCTGCGGCCGATCCTGATCGCCGCCAAGGATACGGGGCTGCGCAAGGGCGCGCTGCTCTCACTCACGTGGGCGATGGTGGGCTTCAAGGTCGAAAACGGGGAGACGATCGTCGGCGACATCCTGCGAATACCAAAGGGACCGCGGAACAAAAAGCGCCCTCCGGCGATCGGCCTGACCGCGCGCCTGAGAGAGGAATTGTCAAAGCTCTGGGAAAAATCCGACAAGGAGCCGGAGACGAAGATCTTCGGCGGGATTACCGAGATCAAGCGATCCTATAAGACCGTCTGCAAACTTGCCGGCGTGACCGGCCTGACCGTCCACGACTGGCGACACGGCAACGTCACCGACATGATGGAGGCCGGCGTCGAGGAGCGCATGGCCATGCGCGCCGCCGGCCACACCAGCGCGGAGACTCATGCGGTTTATACAAACATCGACGAGCGTCTCGCCCGCTCGATCGCGCTGCGCCTCGACGAATTACATAAGAAACGGCAGGGAGGGGAAGCCGGCGAACCGGTCGAGGCGAACGAGTTTATAAACTGAATGGCTGAGTATCTGACTATAAAACGTACCCGAGTGGCAGCGCTTGTGGCAGTGAACAAGAAAAAAGGGCTGCGAAAAATTCGCAACCCTTTTATTTCCAGATCGGGGCGAGAGGATTCGAACCTCCGACCTCTCGGTCCCAAACCGAGCGCTCTACCAAGCTGAGCCACGCCCCGATAAGTTGGCAATTATACACGCCGGACGGTTGAGTTCAAACCGGCTCAAAATTCGCGCGCTTTGTTGAAGGCCAGCACGTCCTCGACACCGAGTCGAGGCTTGCGCGGCCAGTTGCCGGGGGCTGGATAACCGACCGTCAGAAGCATTACCGGGACGTACCGATCCGCGATATTGAATTCGCGCTTCACGCCCGCGGGGTCGAAGCCGATCATCGGGCCGGTCGCGAGCCCCTTGGCCTGGGCGGCGATCATCAGCGTCATCGCGGCGAATGAGGCCGAACGGATCGCCTCGTCGCGGGCGAATTGATCGTCGGCGCCGTAACTTGAAGTCGCGCTCCGCGCCCATCCCTCCGCCGTCGCAGGATCCATCAAACCGTCGTCAACCATCGGCTTCAAAATTTGAGGCAGTCTCTCGTATCCGCGCAGATCCCCCAGCACGATGAAGGTCACCGCCGCGTCGACCACCTTCTGCTGGTTGTACGCCACCGACCTCAACCGCGCCTTTTCCTCCGGGGCCGTGACCGCCACAAATCGCCAGTTCTGAATGTTGTAAGCCGAAGGGGCCTCGGTGGCGTAAGAGACCAGCTCTTTGACTTCGGCCTCGGACAGAGTCCGCGAAGTGTCGAATTTATTCGTCGATATTCGTTGCTTGATCAGTTCAATCGTGTCCATCAAATAACTCCTTCACAGAAAATAAACCACGAAGAAACGAAGAAAGGGATGAGGGTCGAAGATCGAGAATCGAGTATCTTGTCGTCTAGACTAAGGCGATTCTCGATCTTCGACCATAAATCCTCGGTTGTTATGGCAGGTCGATCAGAATAACCTCGCTCTCACGCGCGCCGACTATATCAAGCTCAGCGACGTCTGTGACGCGGGCCTGATCGCCCTCGCTCAGACTCTCTTCATTCAACGTGACCTCGCCTTCGATCACGTAAAAGAACGCGCGCCGTCCCGGTTTTAACTCGTGCGCGACGCGGTCGCCCGAGCGCAGACCCGAGACATAAAACGTCGCGTCCTGATGAATCTTCACCGCGCCGGGGGCGTCCTGTCCCGAAGCTATCGGCAATAGCGCGCCGGCGCGCTGCTCGGGCGTAAACCGCCTCTGCTCGTATGAGGGAGTCAGCCCGGCGCGCTCGGGCAGCACCCACATCTGGAGCAGTCTGGTCGGCTCTTCTTCCGAAGGGTTGAATTCGGAATGCGCGACGCCTGTGCCCGCCGTCATCCGCTGCACTTCCCCGGCGCGAATCAGCCCGGCGCCGCCAGTGCTGTCTTTGTGCCGCAGCGCGCCATCCAGCACGTAAGTCACAATCTCCATCTCGCGATGCGGATGCGTCGGGAATCCACCGCCACCCGCGACCGTGTCGTGGTTGAAGACTCGCAGCGGCCCGAAAGTCACGTTGTTCGGGTCGTAATAGCGATCGAAACTGAACAGCCAATACGCCGACAACCAATCGCTCTCAAGATGAAATCTGTCTTTCGCTCTGATGATTCGCATTTCTCACCTCCGAAAATCGCCTACGTAGTAACGCCACGCAGCGCGTTAAAACACCGTAAATCCCGCCAGATAGTTTACCGCTCAATTGTTTCTCAATTAACAATCTGGCCTAAAAACCACCCGCTCTTTAGGCGGGCCTGAAGCTCATTCGCCCAACAGCTTCCCCAGCAGATTGAAGAGAGTCTTCTGCTCTTCGCGCGTCAGCAGACGCATCTCCTCATTGGCTGAGCCGATCACATCTGGCGCCGTCTCTTCCAAGAACTTCGCCCCCTCGTCGGTCAGCTCGACCAGGTTGACGCGGCGGTCCTCGCACGACAGCCGCCTGACGAATTTGCGCTCCTCGAGCGAGTCGAGGAGCTTCGTCACGTTGGCTCGCGATGAGAGCATCTTCCGGCCGATCTCGGCCTGCGAGATCGGCTCGCCCGCCCCGTTCAATATCCGCAACACGTTGTAATGGTTGTCGGCCAGCCCCCAGCGCCCGAAGCGCTCGTCAGAGGCGCGCCACATTCGGTCGCCGACCCTCATTAGCCTGACCATCGCCTGCTCGGCGACGCTCGGCGGAATTTTCACTCTCTTCGCCATGCCGGAGCCATCATATATATTCACGAGTTGATTGTCAACCAGGAAACAAAATTTATATCGCGGCCGGGCCGGGGGACGGCGCAGGGAGCGTTAGCTCGGCCGGTCGTCTGGTAAGGCGCGCATCCGCGTGCGCGACAAGTCACTACCGCTTCCTGCGCGCATTGCGTCCCGGCTCGGATCGGCGTAAAGTCCGGCGCCGGAATCAGTAACGAGGCCTATGCTCTTCTCGACCATAAAATTAATAGCGCGCCCGCTGTTCCGCGTCCTGTTCTCGGTCGAACACCAGGGCGTCGAAAACGTGCCGGAAGAGGGCGCCGTGATCATCGCGGGCAACCACCCGTCGTACCTGGACCCACTGCTGGTCGGGCTTCCGATCAGGCGCACGATCCGGTTTATGGCCTGGGACGCGCTCTTCAAGGTTCCACTACTCGGCCAGATCATCAAGGCGGTGGGCGCGTTCCCCGTCGACATTCGCAAAGGCCGGGGCGAAGCGGCTTATCGCGAGGCGCTGCGCGTTCTCGAAAGCGGCGAGGCCTTGGGCGTCTTTCCCGAAGGCCAGCGTTCAGACCAGGCGGCGATGGGCGATTTGCGCGCGGGCGTGGCCAGGCTGGCCATCGAGTCCGGCGCGCCGATCGTGCCCGTGACGATCGGCGGCGCGATGCGCGCCTGGCCCAAATGGAAATTGCTGCCGCGCCCGGCCAAGATCGTCGTGCGCTACCACGACCCGATCCGTTTGAGCGAAGAGGAGCGCGCGGCGAACCGCGACAACCGCGAATTCCAGCGGCAGGTGACCGAGCGTGTGGCGACAAGCGTCAATCGATCGCTCCTCCCGTCCATTCACGGGGCCGAATCGCTCGAACACTGGTATCGACAGCCGCCGTCGCATGTCCGCAGCTACGAATGGGCTCCTGCGATCGTGACGATGATCGCGACCGTCGTGGCAGGCCGCCGCGGAACCTTAGCCACACGCTGGTTGAACGTCATTCTGCCGCCCGCGATCTACTACGCTTACCTGGCGGCCGATCTGGCGCTGATCAAACCTGGCCGGTTGGTGAAATGGCTGCGCAATTCAATGCCGATCTGGTTGATCCTCGCCTGGCATTATCCGTTGACGAGCGCGCTGATACTACCCGCAGGCGAGAGGAACGACCTGCTGGTCGTGGCTACGCTCGCCGCTTTCTTTCCATTCTTTTACGAAGATTACTACTCGGTGCAGAAATTCGTGCGAGGCGTTGTGGTGAGCTATTACTTCTCGCTGGCCATATCGCTGGCGCTGCCGCACGGGTTGGGGACGCTGGTGGCCGTCTTGGTATTCATAGCGATCTTCGTACTGTGGCATGAGGTGATCTACCGAAAGCTGATTGCGGCGGTAATGCTCGCGTCGGCGGCTTTGGCCGTAGGCTTGAGCGACGAGCCGAGAGCGCCGCTGTTGATTTACGCCGCGCTGTCGTTCGCGACGCTCGCATATCTGCAAACGTTTGTCACAATCGCTTATGACATCAGGAAGGCAGGCAATGTGTCGCTGAAATAATAAGAGACGCATTACCATGAGACGCGGCGCCACAAAAAACCACGCCGCGATGAAAGTCAGGTATCGTGACGAAAGACGAAGCCGATCTCTTTCAGTTCCTCACGCAAGGCGACGGCGCCTTTGAAGTGAATCGCATGCCACCCGGCGGCGCGCGCGGCTTCGGCGTTGGCGAGAGAGTCGTCAACGAACAGACACTCGGAGGGGCCCGCGCCGAGTTCGCGGCAGGCGATGGCGAAAGCCTTCGGATCAGGCTTGGCCGCATGAATCAGATGAGACGCGATGGCCCGGCGCCAAAGCCTGAATGACTGATAATTCGCCTGCATGTGATCCCAGTGGATTGCATGCGTGTTGGAAAAACAGGCGACCTTCCACCGGACCGACAAGGCGCGAATGATTTCCAACACCTCCTCGTCCTCGCCCTGGATCACCTGCATCCGCAGATCAACGATCTCCTCGCGCGTCAGTTTGCGCCTGAACGCCTGGTTCAGCAGCGCAGCGTACTGGTCAATTTCGAGCATGCCGAGCTGCAGCTTTTCATCCATCGATAAATTTGATTCGTCGCGGGCGCCCATAAAGGCCTTGATCAGATTTCTATCAGTATCACTGCGCCGGGCGAGCGCCTCTAGAGCCCCGTCAATGTTGAGCTTCACCACCACGCCGCCGAGATCGAAAACGATCCACTGGATGTTGTTCCGCATAATATCGGTCACTGTCTGATTAACGTCGCGACGTAATTGAGACGCGCGCTCGCCACTGCCCATATGGCTTTCAGCGCCGTGTCGAGTTCCAAGTGATCCGGCACTGCCAGCCGGTTGACGCCTGGCTTGATCTGATACTTTCTCATCAAGGTCGCCCCTGGCTCGCTGTCGACCGGAATGCGTTGTTCGATAACCCGTGCGGGGCCCCATGGGTCGCTCCCAAAGGTCCGCTGTCGGCGGGTTTCATAAGGGCGCGCGGCGCCCCAGGCCTGACCGGCGTCCTGGTAAGCTTCCAGCGTACTGGCGATCTGGTTTTTCAGCGAATAGTCCGAAATTTCCGTCAACGCATCTTCAACCACCGTCTTGGTGTCAATCAGCAGGTCCCCGTACTGCCCCTGAGGCAGTTTGATGTTCGCGGCATCGGCCAACTTGCGCAGCGCCGCGTATGCCTTACGTCCGGCGGCCGGGCCCGGGTCCGGGGCGGGCGAGGTGGCGTCCTTCTGCTCTTCCTCTATTTGCATCACCCCTTCGCCTTCGTCGGTAAAAATCAGGCTAGCCACATCGTTCATCTTGATCGTCAATCGCCCGCTCTGTATTTCGACCTCCATTGTTTCGGCGTCGGCGCGCAGGAAATTGCCAGTCACCGAATC
>DATEMG010000297.1:0-15034 GCA_035275805.1 Blastocatellia bacterium | reverse complement strand
TGTGGAAAGACCTGACCGATTCGGTGAACTTCATGGCCGGCAACCTGACCAGTCAGGTGCGCGGCATAGCGCAGGTGGTGACGGCCGTGGCCAACGGCGACCTGAAACGCAAGCTGACCTTCGAATCGAAGGGCGAGATCGCTGAACTCGTCAACACGATCAACGCCATGACCGACACGCTGGCGACCTTGGCCGACCAGGTGACGACGGTGGCCCGCGAGGTCGGCGTCGAAGGCAAGCTGGGCGGCCAGGCCAACGTGCCCGGCGCCTCAGGCACGTGGCGCGACCTGACGGACAACGTCAACCAGTTGGCGGCGAACCTGACCACGCAGGTGCGCGCCATCGCCGAAGTGTCAATCGCGGTGACGCAGGGTGACCTGACGCGCTCAATCTCCGTCGAAGTGCAGGGTGAGGTGGCGGCGCTCAAGGACAACATCAACGAGATGATCCGCAACCTCAAAGACACCACGCAGAAGAACAAGGAGCAGGATTGGCTCAAGACCAACCTGGCGCGCTTCAGCTCGATGCTTCAGGGCCAGCGCGACCTTGCAGCCGTGGCCAACATGATCCTGTCGGAACTCGCCCCGCTCGTGGACGCGCAACAGGGCGTTTTTTACGTTAATCATACGAATGCAAGCGCCGAGCGCGTAATGAAGCTGCTCGGCGGCTACGCCTATACCTCGCGCAAGAAGTTGGCCAATGAATTCCACCCGGGCGAAGGATTGGTCGGCCAGTGCATGCTTGAAAAGAGGCGCATCCTGTTGACCCACGCGCCGAGCGATTACATCGTGATCAGTTCGGGTCTGGGCGAGGCCGCGCCGCTCAACATAGTCGTCCTGCCTGCGATCTTCGAAGAAGAGGTCAAAGCGGTCATCGAACTGGCGTCGTTCAACCGCTTCAGCGAAACTCACATCGCCTTCCTCGACCAGTTGACCGAGAGCATCGGCATCGTCATCAACACCCTCGAAGCCAATACGCGAACCGAACGTCTCCTGACCCAGTCGCAGCAGCTCGCCGGCGAGCTGCAAAGCCAGCAGGACGAGTTGAAGAAGACCAACGAGAGGCTCGAACAGCAGGCGCTCACGCTGCGCGAATCGGAAGAGTGGCTGCGCATGCAGCGCGAAGAGCTCCGCAACACCAATGAGGAGTTGCAGGAGAAGGCCGAACAGCTCGCCCGGCAGAACGCGGAGGTCGAGGCCAAGAACCTCGAGATCGAGGAGGCGCGCTCAAGCCTGGAGGAGAAGGCCGAACAGCTCGCCCTGACCTCGAAATACAAGTCCGAATTCCTGGCCAACATGTCGCACGAGCTGCGCACGCCGCTCAACTCGATGCTCATCCTCTCGCGCCAGCTCGCCGAAAACGTCGAGCGAAACCTGAGCGGCAAACAGGTCCAGTTCGCCGAGACTATTCGATCTTCCGGCGCCGACCTGCTTTCGCTGATCAACGACATCCTCGACCTCTCTAAGGTCGAATCCGGAATGATGGCGATAGAGGCCGTCGACACGCCGGTCGCCGAGATTGTCCAGCAGCTTGACCTCGGCTTCCACCAACTGGCGGCGGACAAGGAGCTGGAGTTCCAAATCGAAAACGACCCGGACATCCCGCCCCTCATCAACACCGACCCGAAACGACTGCTGCAAATACTCAAGAACCTCCTCTCGAACGCCTTCAAGTTCACGGACAAGGGGCGCGTCTCGCTCTACGTCGGCCCGGCCGAACGTCGCGTCAATTACGCGACTGAGACGCTTAGGGAGGCTGACAATGTGATCGCATTTTCAGTCAGCGATACCGGCATCGGCATTCCACTCGAAAAACAGCGGATCATCTTCGAGGCCTTCCAGCAGGCCGACGGTACGACCAGCCGCAAATACGGCGGCACGGGTCTGGGCCTCTCGATCAGCCGCGAGATCGCGCGGCTGCTGGGCGGCGAAATTCGCGTCGTCAGCGCGCCGGGCAAAGGCAGCGTCTTCACGCTCTACCTGCCTCGCATCTACAAGGGAGCGGGGAGTGGGCAGTGGGCAGTGGGCAGTGGGGGCAGAGTCGGGATTGGAGAATCGGGAGTTAGGAATGGGGGAAATAAATTCCAAGGCGCCCACTCCTCATTCCCCACTCCCCGCTCCGGCGATTACGGCGAGATCATCGAGGTCGCCGACGACCGCAACGACATCGCGCCGGGCGACCGCGTCGCGCTGATCATTGAAGACGACGCGCCATTCGCGCAGATCCTTCTCGATATAGCGCGCGAACGCGGCTTCAGAGGCGTGGTCGCGTCCCAGGGATCCGCCGCGCTGTGGCTGGCCCATCGATATAAACCTGACGCGATCACGCTGGACATCCTGCTTCCCGACCGCGACGGGTGGACGGTGCTCGACCGGTTGAAGCACGACCCGAAGACGAGTCACATTCCGGTTCATGTCATCACCGCCGACGACCGCGAAATCCACCCTCGGCGCCTGGGCGCGCTCACCTACCTTCGCAAACCAGTCACGCGCGAACATTTAGTAGAGGCCTTCGACCGGGTCGCGGAATTCGCCGGACGCAGGACCAGGCGATTGCTCGTGGTCGAAGGCGATGACGCGCAGCGATCGAGCGTCGTAGAACTGATCGGCGACGGCGCCGTGCGGACGACCGCAGTGTCCACTGGCGAAGAGGCGTTGGCCCGGCTGAGAGCCGAGCAGTTCGATTGCATGGCGCTTAACACTAAGTTGCCTGACATGTCCGGCGCCGAGTTGATCGAAGCCATGCGGCGCCAGCCGCATCTGCTAGACTTGCCGATCATCGTCTATGACGGCAAGGACCTTAGTGAAGAAGAAGAGGCGCGACTTCGGGCGGCGGCGGAGGCGATGATCGTCAAGGAGGCCCCTTCGCTCGAACGCCTGTTGGCCGAGACTTCTCTCTTTCTGCACCTCGCCGAGGCTAACCTGCCGGAGCCGAAGCGCAGGATGCTGGAACAGTCGCTGCGCCGCGACCCGGCGCTCGAAGGGCGCAAGGTGCTGATCGTCGACGACGACGTGCGCAACATCTTCGCCCTGACCAGCGCGCTCGAAGCCTACGACATAAAGGTCGTGCGCGCAGAGAACGGGCGCGCGTGCATCGATACGCTCAACAAGAGTCTCGACATAGACCTGGTACTGATGGACATTATGATGCCGGAGATGGACGGCTACGAGACGATACGGACCATCCGGCGGATCGAGCGGATCGAAGATCTGCCGATCATCGCTCTGACCGCCAGGGCGATGAAGGTCGACCGCGACAAGTGTATCGAGGCCGGCGCCTCCGATTACATCTCCAAGCCGCTCGACCTTGACCAACTCCTCTCGATGCTACGCGTATGGCTCAGTCGGCGCAAAGGGGCCGGTGTTTAATTGTTCATTTGTCATTGTTCATTGATCATTTGTCATTGGTCACTGGTCAAATGGCCCGCAAGGCAATGACAAATGAAAATGAACAATGAACAATGACAATTGAACAATGAACAATGAAGAACATGGAAAACGGGAACCAGAAGGTCAACATCCTGATGGTGGATGACAACCCCAGCAATCTGCTGGCGCTGGAAACAATACTGCACGCCCCGGACCGCAATCTGGTGAGGGCCTCTTCGGGCGAAGAGGCGCTGAGGTTTCTGCTCGACGAGGACGCCGCCGTCATTCTGCTGGATGTGCACATGCCGAGCATCAGCGGCCTTGAGACAGCGGCGCTGATCCGCGGGCGCGAACGGACGCGGAGCGTCCCTATCATCTTCCTGACGGCGTATGACAGCGCGGGCGATTCGCACATCTCGCAAGGGTACAGCTTGGGCGCGGTGGATTACATCATCAAGCCGATCGAGCCAGAGTCGCTGAAATCGAAGGTCGCGGTCTTCGTCGAACTCTACCGGAAGACCGAGCAGATCAAACGGCAGGCCGAGCTGCTGCGCGAGCAGAACATTGAGATTGAAAACGCCAACCTTCAGCGCCTCTCGCGGCTGATCGAACTGGGGCAGCGGTTGGCGGCGGAGCGGAACCCGGAGCGGGTGCTCAAGAAGTTCTGCGACACGGCGCGCGAGATCTTGGGAGCGCGCAGCGCCACGGTCGGCATTCTGGAGGACGACGGCGTCACGCTGCGTCACTTCTTCACCAGCGGTTATGACCGCTCAGACGCCGTCAATGCCCTCGTCCCACAAACCTGTCAACGCTTCCTCAAGCAGCAATTCAAAGACGCCAGGTCGCTCCGCCTTTCCGGGGCGAACGGGCTGCGCCTCCTGCCGGAACAGGAGCCCATCAAATCGTTCGTCGGAGCGCCCATCTTGCGACAGGGGGCTCCGGAGAAGGTCCGCGGATGGCTCTTCCTGGCCGAGAAGATCGGCGCGCCCGCCTTCAGCGAGGCTGACGAGCGATTCACCGTCACGCTGACCCAGGCCGTCGTCTTTTACGAAAACGCGCGGCTCTACGCCGACCTGCAACACCACGCCGCCGCGTTGGAGCAGGAGATCGCCGAGCGCAAGCGCGCCGAGAGCGAGCGCGCCGAGATGCTCGCGCGCGCGCAGGCGGCGCAGGCCGAGGCCGAAGAGGCCAACCGCCTGAAGGATGAGTTTCTCGCCACCGTATCGCACGAGTTGCGCGCTCCGCTCAACGCCATGCTCGGCTGGGTCACGCTCGCAAGGGAAGGGCGTCTCGACGAAGCGAGCAAAGAGCGCGCACTGGAGACCGTCGAGCGCAACGCCCGCACGCAGAAAAAACTGGTCGACGACCTGCTCGATGTTTCGTCCATCATCACCAACAATTTGGCCCTGGACCTCGAGCCGACCGACCTCGCCTCGGTTATCGAGACAGCGGTTGAATCGGTTCGCCCGGCGGCGGAGGCCAAGGGGGTGAGTTTGCGAACCGACCTCGATCCCGTGGAGAACCTGTTCCGGATCGACCGCAACAGGTTCCAGCAGGTGATCTGGAACCTGGTCCACAACGCGGTCAAGTTCACACATCCAGAAGGCGCAGTGAAAGTTCGCCTCAGGCGCGTTAACGGGCAGGCCGAAATCGAGGTGGCTGACACAGGCATCGGAATTACGCCCGAATTCCTGCCCTTTGTCTTCGACCGGTTTCGTCAGGCCGACGGCAGCATCACCAGAAGGCACGGCGGGTTGGGATTGGGCCTGGCCATTGTGCGGAGCCTGGTGGAGATGCATGGCGGGGCCGTAGACGTCGAGAGCGCCGGCCTGGGCCAGGGCGCGACTTTCAGAGTCAGGATGCCGCTTCATTATGATCTCATGTACGAGGAGCCTTCGAAGGCGCCGACGAATCATCAAGTCGACGTGCCGGATTCGGCGCCTAAGCTGTCAGGGTTGCGCGCCTTGGTGGTCGACGACGAGGCCGACCAGCGGGAGTTGCTGGCCGCCGCCCTCTCACTGAAAGAGGCTGA
The DNA here is from genome assembly GCA_035275805.1 of Blastocatellia bacterium. Classification (GTDB taxonomy): domain Bacteria; phylum Acidobacteriota; class Blastocatellia; order RBC074; family RBC074; genus JAJVID01. Next base: position 9,634 of record DATEMG010000297.1, on the reverse strand, counting down.
AGTTCGAACCGCAGGCGACATAACCGAAGCGATGGAGATTATGACCGCTTGGCGCCCAGAAATCGTGGTCGCCGACATCGCGATGCCCGACGGCGGCGGTTACGAGTTGATCCGGCGCATGCGTGGCCAGGGGATAAAGACGCCCGCCATAGCGATAACCGCTTACGCCAGAGACGAAGATCGCCTCCGCGCCCTCGCCGCCGGCTTTCGGCTGCATCTGCCCAAACCGATTGAGCTTTATGAACTGCTGGTGAGTATCGCCAGTTTGACTGGAAGATTGAACTGATAGGAGAAGGTTCGTGATCTATCAATGGCGCATAAAGAGTAACCGAATCGGTCGCTTGCGCGCCGCCGCTGCCTTGCTGGGTTATACCCCGCCCGCGGAAGGTTTCAGCCGCGACGACTGGGTAGAGTTAATCCACCTTGAAGACCGGGCAAAAGCGCATGGCCTCGTCTCGGCGGCTTTGGAGAGTGGGGAGGAAGGCTATCAGGCCGTGTACCGGTTGCGCCATCGCAGCGGGGACTACCAGAAGGTCTGCGAAGTGGGGTTGATCGAGCGCGATGAAAACGGGCAGGCGCGCCGCGTGTTGTGCCGGGTTACCGAATTCGTCGAGCAAAACGACGAGCGCATGAGTCAGGTTCTGGAAGCGCTGGCGCGCGAACAGGCCGCGCGGGCCGAGGCCGAATCGAACGCGCGGGCGAAAGACGAATTTCTCGCCGTCGTCTCGCACGAACTGCGCACGCCGCTGAGCGCCATGCTGGGTTGGGCCGAGGTGTTACGGTCGCGGCGCCCGGGCGATCCAATCTACGAACGCGCGCTCCAAACCATCGAGCGCAACGCCGAGCTCCAAAGCAAATTGATCGAAGATCTGCTCGACACGGCGCGTATTTTGAGCGGCAAGCTGAGCATCGAAGCGCAACCGCTCTACCTCGACGCGATCCTCGAGGAATCGCTCGACGTCGTACGCCCGATGGCCGAGGCCAAAGACATCGAGTTGACCGTGGCTTTCGACTCGGCGCCGGGGCCGATCCTGGGCGACGCGAACCGTCTGCAACAGGTCTTCTGGAACCTGCTCTCCAACGCGATCAAATTCACCGAGCCCGGAGGGCGCGTCGTGGCGCGGATGGAGCGCTGCGAGGCGGAAGCGAGGATAATCGTGAGCGATACGGGCAAGGGCATCACCCCCGATTTCCTGCCTTACGTCTTTGACCCCTTCCGCCAGGCCGACTCATCGAGCGCGCGGCGCCAGGGCGGGCTGGGCGTCGGCCTGGCGCTCGCAGAGCGCCTTGTCGAGATGCATGGCGGCGCGATCAAAGCCGAGAGCGCGGGTGAGGGACAAGGCGCCACTTTCACCGTTACTTTACCCACGCGGTCGGGAAGCCGGGCGATTTCGGAAATGAATGCGGCCGAGATCGGTAAAGCGCTTGACGCGAGCGACCAGCCCAACCTCGCCGGTTTGCGTATCCTGGTGGTGGATGATGAGGCCGACGCGCGTGACTTACTGGCTATCAGGTTGCAGCAATACGGCGCCGACGTGATCGCGGCGCCTTCGGCGGAAGCGGCGATGGATGCGCTGGCGCGACTGAAGCCTGGCCCCGACCTGATCGTGTCGGACATCGCCATGCCGGGAGAAGACGGCTACAGCCTGATACGCCGGGTGCGGGCGATGGAGCCGGAACAGGGCGGGCGGATTCCGGCGATTGCATTGACGGCCTACAGTCGAACCAAAGATCGCGTGCAGGCGCTGGCCGCGGGCTTCCAGATACACATGCCCAAGCCGGTGAACGCGGCGGAGCTGGCGCACGCAATCGCCGGCATTACCGGAAGGTTCGGCCACTGATTGCGGATTACGGATTGCGGATTGCGGATTGAAGATGGGGAGTGGGGAATAGGGAGTGGGGAGTGGGGAGTCGCGAAATAACTTCCTTTACCCCATTCCCCACTTCCTATTCCCCACTCCCCATCTTTTCCGCAATCCTCCATGCTACGCTAACAGTTTCACAGAAACGACTGGCCGCCCAGATTCAGATGAGTCGCTAGGGACACTCTCTTGAGAAGAATGTGGCGCCGGGCTTATTGTCGTACTTTTTGCCCTATGATAAATCAAAAGATAAATGAAGATTCAATGAGCGCGCAAAACGTCAGAAATATTCGGGCGCTGATCGTCGAGGACAGCGATGACATGCGCGACCTGATGAAACTCCTGCTGGAGGAAGCGGGCTATGAGACGCTCGCGGCGGCGGACGGACGCGTTGCGCTTAAGCACATTGAGAACGACCACGAGTTTATTGACCTGGTCATCACCGACGTGCAGATGCCGGAGGTGACCGGGCACGAGATTCTGGCTGCCGTCCGCGCGCGGCGCGGCGAAACTCCGGTAATAGTCATCACGGCCTTCGGCTCCGTCGAGCAGGCGGTCGGCATGGTGAAAGCCGGCGCCTTTCAATACATGACCAAACCCTTCAACAAGGAGAAGTTGCTGGGACTGGTGGCGAAGGCGCTGGAGCACAGCGCGCCGCGGCGCGAGCCGGCGCGGTTGCGGCGGGAAGTGCCTTCAACGCCGTCACGCATTATCGGGGCGTCAAAACCGATCCGCGATTTATTCGAGCAGATCGCCAAGGCGGCCCGCGGCCCGAGCACCGTGCTCGTCCCCGGCGAGTCGGGCACGGGCAAGGAACTCGTCGCCCGCGCGATTCACGACGCGTCGGGGCGCGGCGGCGCTTTCGTGCCTGTCAATTGCGCGGCGATTCCGGCGGAGTTGATCGAGTCGGAATTGTTCGGACACATCGACGGCGCCTTCACCGGCTCCAAAGGGGCCCGGCCCGGGTTATTTGAGGCGGCCGACGGCGGCACTATCTTTCTCGACGAGATCGGCGACCTGCCTTTGCCCATGCAGCCGAAGCTGCTGCGCGTGTTGCAGGACGGCGCGTCGCGACGGGTCGGCTCCGACCGCGAACGCCTGGTGAAGGCCCGAGTGGTGGCGGCGACCAATCGCGATCTTGAGAACGAGGTGAGGACGGGCAAATTCCGAGAAGACCTTTACTGGCGCCTGAACGTGATCCAATTGAACATTCCCCCGCTGCGCAAACGCCCGTTCGACATCCCGCTGCTGATCGAACACTTCATCGCCAGATACGCCGAGGCTGCCGGCGAGCCGGCGCTCGATGTCTCAGCGGAGGCCCTGGCGCTGCTCACGGCTTATACCTGGCCGGGCAACGTGCGGGAACTCGAAAACGTGATCGAGCGCGCCGCGGCGATGGCCCGAGGCGCTGCGCTCGCGCCGGACGATTTGCCGGAGCGGCTGCGCTCCGGGGGAACCGCGACCTCCGTCTTGAGTCAGGCGCGGGAAAGCCAGATGACGCTCCGCCAATTGGAGCAAACCTATGTGGCCGAAACTTTGCGCCGCGCCGGCGGCAACAAGTCGCGCGCGGCTGATATGCTCGGACTTGACCGCAAGACGCTTTACCGTAAGCTCGAAGAATGCCGCGAAGCGGGGTTGATAGACGATCAGTGATTTTCGGCGACGCGCTGAGACCATGGCCGGCGCGCCCAGATCGTCACAGATTTTAGCGACTTCTTCAGGCCGGTTCTACAGCGGCGCCTCCATTCATCAAAATCAGGCTGATGTAGATAATTCTGGTCCGGCGTCCCGCCGGGACGCGAAAAATCCCTTTTGGTCTGTCCCGATGGCTGCGCTAGGGCTCGGCCATCGGCTGATATCCGTCGCCCCTCCACGGCTGCATATTCCCAAACGGCAGCATAAACTACTAAAGAGAAGACATATAACAAGTTAATTTATCGGCTCGCGCGATTTTTTGATTGTTGGCCTCCAATCGGACTTTCCCTTAGCTGATGTCGCCAATTCGCGCCATGCGCCAGGATCGCTTAAAATGCTCGTGGGGTCGTTCATATCGTCGCGGACTGCTCTGCGGCGACAATGAAAATTTGACGATGCGCATTCAGAGTAATCGCAAATCGGTCTATTTCTTCATCGCGCTCGGGGCCTGTCTGGTCGCGCTGGCGGTGGCGCTCAATGGCGTCTGGGTGGTTTTTCACTGGCGGCAGGTGGCGATGCTGGTCTTCGGCGTCATCTTCTTCGTGCTGATCATCGCAGGTCTGGTTTTGAACACGATCTTCCTGGTGCGCGAAATTCGTCGTAACGAGCAGCACAACAGTTTCATCAACGCCGTCACGCATGAGTTGAAGACCCCGATCGCCTCGATCCGGCTCTACCTGGAGACGCTGCAGACGCGTAGGGTGGACGAGGCGAAGCGCAAGGAGTTCTACCAGGTCATGCTCGACGACTGCGACCGCCTTCTCCATACCGTCGAACAAGTGCTGCGCGCGAGCCGCACCGGCCACCGCCGCCGTCACATCCATAAGACAGTGATCGACCTCGGCGAATTGACGAGGGAGTGTCTGGAGCTTGCGCGCACGCGGTGGCGCCTGGACGAGGAGGCGCTGCGGTTCGTCGAATCACTGGACGGAGGCGGGCGCCCGATGATCTTGGGCGACGCCGACGAGTTGCGCGCGGCCATCTCGAATCTGATCGACAACGCGATCAAATATTCCGACGGGAAGGTCGACGTGTCGATCGAGGTTGAGGCGACGGACGAAAAACGGGTAGCGGTGCGAGTGACTGACCGCGGCATGGGCGTTCCCCGCGACGAATTGAAACGTATATTCAACCGATTCTACCGCGCGCCCCGCCGGGGCCCGACGCGGGTCAAAGGCGCCGGGCTGGGACTCTTCATCGTCCGTTCCATCGTCAGCAAACACGGCGGCAAGACTTTTGCCGAGAGCGAGGGCGAAGGGATGGGCAGCGTCTTCACAATCGCGCTGCCGCGCGTCGAAGAGTTGAAAGAGCGATGAGTGTTGTTTTGATCGTTGAGGACGAGCAGCATCTGGCCGAAGGACTGAAATTCAACCTCGAGGCCGAGGGTTACGAGGTAGAGATGGCAGGCGACGGCGAGACCGCGCTCGAGTTGCTGACGCGAAACCCGGGGCGCTACGACGCCGTGGCGCTCGACGTCATGTTGCCCGGCAAAGACGGCTTCGAGGTCGCGCGCGAATTGCGCGAGGCTGGCCAATACGTTCCAATCATGATGCTGACCGCCCGCAGCCGCCCCGAAGACGTCCTGCGAGGCTTCGAAGCAGGCGCCGATGATTACGTGTCGAAGCCGTTCGAGTTGGCGATTCTGCTCGCGCGTTTGAGCGGATTACTACGGCGGCGCGAATGGCTTCGCCTGTCCCAAACCGTCCCCCAAAGCGCGGGCGTCGAGGTCTTCGACTTTTCAGATAAGACGATTGATTTCTCAAAACTCCAACTCGTCAGGGCAGGCCGCGGCGCAGTGCAATTGACATTGATGGAGGCCGAATTGTTGCGCTACCTGGTCAAACATGAAGGTCAGGCGGTCTCTCGACAAAAACTGCTAGAAGACGTCTGGGGACTGCGCGAAGACACCGACACGCGCGCGATAGACAATTTCATCGTCCGGCTGAGACGCTACATCGAAGACGACCCCTCAACCCCAAGCCACCTGCTGACTGTGCGCGGAGTGGGATATCGTTTCGTGGCCGAGCCTTCTTTGTGAAGTGGTGAAAGGGTGAAAGGGTGACTGAATCATTTTGTCACCCCTTCACCCCTTCACCCCTTCACCACTTCACCACTTCACTCCTTCACCCCTTCATCACTTCATTCCGGCGCCTCTTCACCATCCTCGTCCTTCTCCTTGAACCTCTTTAATTTCATGTTGAGGGTCTGGACTCGCAGTCCGAGGAGCGTGGCGGCTTTGGTTTGGTTGTTGTTGGTCTGGCGGAGGGCAGTATCGATCAGGCCGCGTTCGAAGTCGTCAACCATCTGTGGCAAATCGATTCCGCTAGACGGGATGGCTTTCAAAGCGGCGTAGCGAACGCGCGACGGGAGCAACGCTTCGTCGATCAATTGCGGCTGGGTTGCGGCGATGGCGCTTTCCAACGCGGCTTCTAGTTCGTCAATGTTCCCTTCCCAGGGATAATCTGAGAGCATCTTCAGCGCGCCGGAAGTGATTTCGTGCTGGCCTTTGCCCAGGCGTTTGGAGATTCTTTCAGCCAGACGCCGGGCAAGATAAGGAATGTCTTCGCTGCGTTCGCGCAGCGGTTTGATCGTGAAACCGGACGGACGCAGCATTTCGACCAGGCCGTATGCGATTCGGTTCTCGGCCTTGATCTCGGACGGATTACATTCGGTAGCGAAGATCAGACGCGGCCCTTGATGTCTGCCTGAATTGGAGCGCCAGCGCTGCTCCTCGATGTGAGCGGCGAAGCGCTGCTGCAACAGCGCCGGCAGTCGCGTCAGTTCGTTGACATAAATCGTGCCGCGCCCGCAGGTTTCGATCATCCCGCGAGTCCCGAATAAGAGATTGTGCAGCGCGTCGCCGCTCAGACTGTGCGCGTTGACGGCGAAAAAGGGTTGCGCCGCATTCTCGCTGGCGTTGTGCAGCGCCCGCGCGACCTGCTCCTGCCTCAAACCCCGCTCGCTGATGATCATCGTCGGAGTGTGCGCCATCGCATGCACGCTGATGAACTGCTTGAGCGCGGAGACGTTCACGCTCACGCCGATAAAACAATCGTAGTTTTCCAGGGGTAGCACGCGCGGAGAACCGACAAGGGTTAACGCCGGACGCGGCTTCAATGACGTACGTTCAAGCGCCTTTTCTACTGCTTCAGTGGCCATTTTTTTCCTACCTCCCTCAGTTATTCCTGAGTATCGCTTTCTTAGTTGACTCGCGTTGAGTGATTTTTTTCAACTACCAAAAATTTAATAATTGAATTACCGTCGAATCTGACTTTGCTAAGAACAATTGCTGTGCCAGCTCTGGCTAACAACCTAAGTGTTGCAAATGGTGAATTTGATCAAGTGGCAATGACCTGGAGGAACCGTTGGGTGTCCGTTTCCGGGATTATTGAGTCTCAAAACCGAAACAGGGGAATTTCAATCATTGTGTCTGCCGGGCGAACTTGTGTCTCTTGGGGGTCAATATCATGTAAACATCGCATAACAACATCTTCAGGTGAAAATTATTTTGTGGTTCGACATTCCTAGTTACGCGTCGGTACAGCTAAAGTTCCAGCAAATGTATGGGGGCGGACGATACATAGAACGTCAGAATAAAGGCGCCTTGCACTCCTCTTGGAATTTGGGGCGCCAACTTATTCCTGGCTATCTAAAGACTGCGCGAACGTCAAAAAGTTCCAGAAAAAAATGAGCGAAGCAGGTCCGTTGCCGCGCACAGTCAATTTCTTTGCAGCGTGACCCCACCGTTGACGCTGGTGATGGTGATCGGCGGGCCGCCGTCGCCGACGCGTCCGCGCAACTGGCCATGCTTCATCTCGCCGATGACGGTTATCGGCAGGTCGGATTTGATCCCCCCGTTGATGCTGTGAACGTCAATCTCGGCGCTGGTCTCGGACGGTAGGCCTATTTTGACTCCGCCGTTGATGCTGTGGACTCGCAACCCGCCCTCGCCCAAACGCAGGAGCGAGACCGAAATGCCTCCATTGATGCTGCTCAACTGCGTGGCCGTTCCCGCCTGGGCGACTACGACTCCGCCGTTGACGCTGTTGACGCCCACTTCACCTGTAATGGCCCCGACGTCAACCTTGCCGTTCACCGAAGACACTTTCAGGTTGACGCTCTTCGGCAACTTTACCCGCACTTCGTGACGCACCCACCCGCGATCCCCTCCTCGCCTCCCGCCTTCCTTGTCATCCTCGCTTCGAATCGTCAGGCTGTTGGGCGCGCCTGCGTCGTCGACGATTATGGGCCGGCGCTCCATCGTCACCATGTCCGAAGCCCGAACGCTGATATTGATCTCGGCCCGGTCGCCGTCCCAGGTCTCGACCGAGACCAGGCCGTTGATGCTCTGAATCTTGACGTTCGCCCCGGGCGCGAGTTTGACAGTTCTGTTGATCTGATTGGTAACTTCGCCCGAATCGGTAGCCCTCGTCTGACTGTGATCCGGCGCAAACGCCAGAACCGACACGAGCAACAGAAAAAACGCTATTGGAATTTGCATGGTTCGTCCTCCTCAAAAAAATTCGGGAATGGGGAGTAGGGAGTGGGGAGTGGGGGGTGGGGAGTTATTTCCTATCCCCCACTCCCTACTCCCCATTCCCCACTCCCGATGTCTCTATTGTGGGGCCTTTTTTATGTGTACGGCGCCATTGGCGCTGATGGCCTGCACCTCCGCCCCGCCTCTGCCAATCACGCCGACGATCGGTCCGCGACCCAGTTGCGCCCCAGGTTCGAGTTTCAACGGGAATTCGGTGTTGATGGACCCGTTGTCGCTTTTGACTGTCAAGTTGAAATTGCTTTCGGGCGGCAGGGTCAAAACGACATTGCCGTTGGCGCTGAAGAACACGTAGCGACCGCTCTCGTAAAACCTGCCCGAGAAAAGCACGCCGCCGTTGGCGGATTTCGCCGACACGTCTTTGCCGTCAATGTTGGCGAGCGAGATCGGGCCGTTGGTGGTGTCCGCTTCTATGCGGCCTTTGGAGTCGCTGATCTGCACGGAGCCGCCGACGGAGCTGGCGCGCGCGCCCTCGCCGGCGTTGCGAATGACGACGCCGCCGTTGAGCGCGTTCGCCACGACGAAGCCGCGCGCGTTCGTTACAGTGATCGAATTGGAGTAACTTGTGGCGATCACGCCTGCGCCAACGTCATTGATCCTGATCCTCCCGTTGGTGGTTTCCGCGTTGACTCGTCCGCCGATGCGCTCAAGCTCGATCGAGCCGTTGGCGGTTCGAACCGTCGCGTCATTGCGGAGCCCACGCGCGCTGATGTTGCAATTGTTGCAGCGCGCGTTGAGCGTCGACGCCACTTCGCCGATCACCAGATTGCCGCTCGTGGCCGTGACGACGAGAGAACCGCCGACGCGGTCGGCGGTGATGTCCCCGTTGGTGGACGACAGCGTGGCGTCACCGGTGACCTCGCGAACGGTGATGGGGCCGCTGGTCGAGTTGGCCGTGACGCGGGCGACCGCGTCATAGACCGTGATCCTCCCGCTGGTCGTCGTCAGCGCGTTCAACACCGCCCCGCGAGGGACTTTCAGATCGTAGTCTACAGAAAGGCGGTCGCCATCGCCTCGCGCGTAGACCGTGCGGATATCAATACGATCGGGGCGATCGGAGCGACCCGGACGAGGCGTAACTTGAATCTGGACCTGACCGAGGTCTTCATCGCGCCGCCCGCGTATGACGGCGTCCACCTTGACTCGGTCCTCGCCCCAGCTCGTCACGCGGATGTAGCCGCTCGTGTTGTTGACGGAGACGACGCCGCCCGGCGCCAAATCGTACGTCTCGTGAAACTCGCGCGTCTGCTCGGACGATTGCGCTGCGGTGTCGTTGAAGGAAGGCGCGGAAAAAGCAAAAAGGGCAAAAAGGGCGATAAAGGCAATAAAGCGGCAGGCCGCATAACGGTTCAGGGCGCCGCCCGCCATATGCCATATGAAATATGCCGTACGGCCCGACTGCTTATAGCGGTTTGCAATCGCGTGTACGGTGTGGGGCGATTTGTTTAATCGCCCTGTTTGCGATTTTATCAATCCAGGAAACAGGCCAGGAAACAGGCCAGGAAACAGGCGCGAGTAAACA
>DATEMG010000296.1:0-5418 GCA_035275805.1 Blastocatellia bacterium | reverse complement strand
GCCTACGGATCAGCGCCGCGAGCGGTACTGATCCGTAGGCGTATTTCAGTACACGCAATCGCAAACTGATCTAAGCTCTCATCCTTTATTACCAATGCAAAATAGATGCTTCTCTCCCCGAATAAACAACTTTCCGCCGGCGATTGCAATAGAGGTGCGGCAAGGCTCACCTATCGAATTCGTGCCCAGCACTTCGTGTTGCGGCCCGGCTTTGATCACGAAGGTATCGCCGTCGTCACTGGTCAGCAGAATTTTGCCGTCGAACGCCACGGGCGACGCGCCGTAGAACTTCGTGGCCACGGGCACGCGCCCGCCTTCGTAAACCATCTCTCCGGTCTTTGCGTTCAGGCAGGTCAGGATGCCGCCGTCGCTCATCAGGTAGACGTAGTCTCCGTAAAGAATCGGCGAAGGCACATAGGAAGTGCCTTTGTTATAACGCCATGCGATTTTGTCCGTGTCATCCAGGTTTCCCTGGCCGCCGAGCTTGACGGCGGTAATCACCTTCGACGGGAAACCTGATGAGAGAATAACCATGCCGTGCCCCACCACCGGAGTGGCTATGGCGTGACTCTTCAAACCTTTGGTTCGCCATATCTCCTTGCCGGTGTTCGGGTCGTAGGAGATCAGGAACTCGTTACCGCTTACGATCAACTCCGCGCGTTGTTGGGTTTTGACTATGACCGGCGTGGCCCAACTCACCGAGATCGGACGTTTGACCCGCCAGACTTCCTGGCCCGTCTTCTTGTCCAGAGCCGTCATGAAAGAGTCTTTCCCGTCGAACTCCTGGTCGCAAAGCATGATCAGCAAGTTCTCGTGTAACACTGGCGAGGCGCCAACACCCATCCCCATTGTCCCGATGTTACCGAGAGATTTTTTCCAGATCAGCTTGCCGTTGAGGTCGTAGCAATAAACGCCTTCCGAACCGAAGTAAGAATAGACGTATTTGCCGTCGGTTACTGGCGTGGGGGCCGCGTAATTGCCTCGTTTGTGACGGTAATCGTAGACCTTGCCCTCGTAAGAGGTTTGCTCCCACAGAATCTTTCCGGTGTCGCGGTCGAGGCAAAGAGTTTTGAAAGTGTGAAGTTTGTCCACTCCGTCCCATTCTGGATGTGTGAACTCTCTATCGCCCATCATCCGCTTCGGCGGTTTGTAGCCCGTGGGTTCGGGGCCGACTTCAATGTCGGTGGTCAGAAAAACTTTTTTTCCCCAGATGATCGGCTGCGAAAATCCTTTACCGGGGAGGGCCGTTTTCCACAGGACATTCTTCGTCTCGCTCCATTCGGTTGGCAGATTTTTGTCGGTCGAGACGCCTTGAGAGTCAGGGCCGCGCCACTGCGGCCAGTTGGTCGAAGCGAGCGCGGCGGCGGTTGAGAACGGCTTGAATGCTACCACCGCAATCAGGAATAGAGTTAAAGTGAAAAGAAGTAGAGTTGATGTATGTTTCATTAGTTTGGTAGCCCCAGTCTTGATAGTGCGCAGGTGTTTCGCTCAATACTTGATTGCCCCCGACCACTCGATCCATTTGTCAGGGTGGAAGTTGAAATCGTTGTAGGTTCCTTCGAAGCTGCTGAAGTCTTCGGCGAAGGTCATCCGCAGATTTCCGACGCCGCCGTTTGCCTGCAGCCACAAGCCGGTTAATGCGCGCCCTTTCAACTCGCCCATGATTTTTCCGTTGAACAAGGGGTACTCGCAGGCGACCTGCGAGCCTTCGAAATCGCACTTCATCACGCCCCAGAAGGTTTGATACTCACGCGCTTGAACCTTCGGCTTGCGCATCCCCGACCAGTTTGTCGCCCAACTGTCGGGCGTCCCGGCATTGTTATACCTGGCTGTGAAGGTCGAAAAATCGGGCGAGAAAGTGATCACGAAAGCGCCGCCTCCATCGCGCTGCCGCCACGTTCCTTTCAACACATTCCCTTTAAGCTTGCCGATAATCTTACCGTTCTCGTGCGGATAAGTTCCGACGATCTGCGCGCCACTAGGTTTTAAAGTGAGAACCCCGTATTCCGTAAAATACTCGGGCGCGATTTTCGGCCTTGCGTCCTGGGCCTCGGCGTCAAGAGAAGCCAGGCACAAAAAAAGTGAAAGCGCTACGACTGGCAAGCGGTTCATTTCCTAATCTCTTTCTGCTTCGGGCTATTTTACTTCGCCGCCTTCTGCTTCGTCGCCGAAGCGTCCGCGATGCCGTAAACATGGCCGATCGTGCGGACGAAAATCATCCCATCCGAGATCGCGGGCGTCGCCATCATCACTTCGCCCATGGGGTTGGTCGCGATCAGTTCGTATTTCGGCCCCGCTTTGACGACGAAGAGGTCGCCGTCCTCGCCCGCTAAATAGAGCTTACCGTCGGCGGCGACGGGCGAGGCAGTGAACGCGTTCGATTGTCCGGCGACGCGCTCCTGATAGATTCGTTCTCCGGTCTTGGCGTCGTAACAGGTCAGCACGCCGTTGTTCGAGCAGGTGTAAAGGTGGTCGCCGTATATGATGGGCGTCGGCATGTAAGTGCCGCCGCGCTTCTTGCTCCAGGCGATGTGCTCGTTCGACTCCTTGCCCTCGGCGAGCGTGATGTCCCCAGCCGCCGTGGGCCTGATCGCGTATATCGGCTGGATCGGCGGATAGCCCGCCGTGACGAAGACCAGGTCGTGGCCCACGACTGGCGTGCCCACGGTGACTTCGGAGTTGCCGGAAAGTTCGAACGTCTCTTTGCCGGTCATCGGGTCATAGCCGCGAATGCGTTTGGTCGCGTTGGTGACGACCATCGCCTTGCCTTTGCTCTCGAAGATCGTCGGGCTGCCCCACGAGGGGATTTCAGCGCGCTGCGTTTTCCAGGCCTGTTTGCCGGTCTTTACATCGAACCCGGCGATGAATGAGCCCTTCTGAAGGTCGCACTGCACGATCACCAGGTCTTTGTAGATGATCGGCGAACTGGCCATGCCCCACTGATAATCGGGATCGAAGAACCAACCCGAGTCGAGAATGCCGAGGTCTTGCTTCCAGATCAGCTTGCCGTTGAAGTCGTAACAGAATAGCCCTTCGGAGCCGAAGAAGGCCACGATGTATTTGCCGTCAGTCACGGGCGATTGCGAGGCGTGGGTCGATTTTATGTGGCGCTTGATTTTCGGAACGCCTTCGGTGGCCGTGCGTTCCCACAAAATCTTCCCTGTCTTCTTGTTGAGGCAATAGACCTTCCAGGCATGCTTCGACAGATCCTTGTCCGAATCGACGTCGCCGTAAAGGCCGTGTCGAAACTTGCCCTGCGGCGCGCCGCTCACGGCGGTGACGACAAAAAGTTTGTCGCCCCAGACGATCGGGCTCGCATGGGCCAGTCCGGGGATCGGGGTCTTCCAGACGACGTTTTCGTTCTTCTCCACGTTCCATTTGGAAGGCGGGTTCTGGCCGTCGGCCGCGCCCGAAGCGTTAGAGCCGCGAAACGCCGGCCAGTTCTGCGCCTCGGCGGAAACAACCGAGCAAATCAGCAAAGTGATTATAAGAAAAAATCTGACCCTCATTTCGCCTCCATCTTTTTCAAAACGATTTCCCTGCTGGCGTTTTTCCAACTCAAGCCCGTGACTTTATTCTCTTCGACTTTGAACGTGATGACGGCGCCGCCTGCCTGCTCGACGTCGAAGGCATGCTCTCCGACCGGATTGAGCGCGCTTTCGAATTGCCGTTCGATGGCGCATGTCAATTTGCCGTCCTTGATCTTAACGGCCATCTCGAAGAGTTCGCCCTTGAAATTGCCTTCGTATAACTTCAGTTTCTCCGGCTCGACTTTGTATTCGACTTTGGGTTTGGGTTGGGCGCCCGCCTTTTTGAGTATTTCGGCGATCTCGACCCGTTTGCTTCTTTCGGCTACGGTCAGGAAAGCGGTCATGTCTTCCGGGCTGAATCCGCCCATTTCCAATAGCATCTTGACGATGTCCTGCTTATCCTCGCCGATGGCGGAGCGCATGACGATCTGTTTACTATTCGCGCCTTTTTCGAGCAGAAGTTTGACAATGTCCGTTTGATTTTTAGAGACGGCCCAAGTAACCGCCGTCGAGTTGTAGAAGGTGTCTTTGACGTTCACGTCGGCCCCGCGCTCGATGAGAATTTTGACGATTTCCAGATTGCCCCGGTCGCAGGCGAAAAATAGCGGCGTCGCGCCATATGGACTTTTAGCGTTCGGGTCGGCGCCTTTGGCCAGCAGCCCTTTGACCGCCTCGACATCGCTTTTGCGCGCAGCGGCGAGCAGGTCGTCGTTGAGGTTCTGCGCGAAGGCCATGACCGGAGTCAGTAAAACGAGAAACGGTAAAACCAGGTTACGTGATTTCATAAAGGTGTCTCCGTGAGAAAGACTCTAGTCTGTCCCACTCCAGTGGCAATGGCGCTCTGACGGCGCGCCAAGCGCATTCCAATTCTGTGTCTCAAATTCCAACCCAAAGACGCCGGGAATATCGGTCGGCTAGTCGCAGAAACGAAACGATTAACCGCCAAGTTTCCGGAAACTCGCCTTGAACTGACGCCCGCGTCAAATTATAGTTTTGCTTCAAATGGGTCAAGCTGGCGAGTCAAGGCGCGGGGAAATATCCGCAACCACGAGGCTATTAAATCGGTAATGGAGTTTCAGCGATTAAAACTACAGTTGGAGCTTCTAGACCGCAAATTTACGGAAATCCGCATATGAAACCTTCGATTAAGCAGAGCGCCCTGTTCGCGCTCTTTATCTTTTCCGCTCTCATTGTTTTCATTTCGACATCGAACCGTCACACTTCCGCCCAATCTCCGGCGCGCGTCAAATCGGGCAGCGATTGGGCCGATTGGCGAGGCCCGACGCGCGACGGCCATTCTTATGAAAAGGGTCTGCCGGAAAAATGGTCGAAGCAGGGCGAGAACCTGCTGTGGAAAGCGCCATACGGCGGGCGTTCGGCGCCGATCGTGATGAACGGGCGGCTCTTCCTGTTCAACTCGGCGGGCGAAGGAGAAACGCTGCAGGAGCGCGTTCTGGCGCTCGACGCCGAGACGGGTCAAAAGATTTGGGAGTACCGCTTCAACGTCTACTCGACCGACGTCCCTCCGCGCCGCATCGCGTGGTCGTCGCCGGTCGGCGATCCGACGACTGGCGTCGTCTACGTCTTCGGGGCGTGCAACGAGCTTGTGGCCCTGTCCTGGGAGGGCAAGCCGCTCTGGTCGCGCTCGCTGACCGATGAATACGGCGCGTGGACGACGCACGGTGGGCGCACCGTTTCTCCGATCATCGAGGGCGACCTGGTGATCGTCGGCACGGTGACCGACGGCTTCGGCGACATCGCCTCCCGGCGTCATCGCTATTACGCGTTCGATAAACGCACGGGCGAAAACGTCTGGATCAGCACGCCGGGCGGGCGGCCTTTCGACACAACTTACTCGACGCCGGTTGTGACCACGATTGACGGCATG
>DATEMG010000295.1:0-9092 GCA_035275805.1 Blastocatellia bacterium | reverse complement strand
ACAGTTACCTTCATGTAGGCAACATATATCACCTAACTTACTGGTATTGCAAGAGAGGATTGCGCTACGCAAAGCCTTCGTGCAATGCCGATTTCCTCTGACGGCTACAAGCCGGCAGTCTCCATCGGCGAAACGTATGAGTAAAGAGCCGGGCCTACTAACGGTCTGATTGTTGTTGATTGTCCTATATACAAGGAAAAAAATGCCCAGCGCAATTAAACAAACAGCTAAGATAGCAAGTCTCCCAATCAAGTGTAGCTTCATTGCCAGGCGCCTCTTGATTTCATACGCTGGTTCTCGACCGAACATGCCGAGCCGCTAAAAAATTACGATATCCAATCAATCAAGCCCCTGCCTTTCCCCATTAGCTTTTTTCTCAAATTCGACATCAGGGGGCCGGGAGCCATTCGCCGTCGCTCTGGGACAGGTTCATTCCAAAGATACTACCGGCGTGCAGGCCATGTTCGTCGACATTTCGACGCATCTCGGGCGCGGCGACAAGTCGGTTGCAAGGGGTTGATTGTAACTTGAAGCGTCGGATGGGAGTAATTGCTACAGGACGCTTCCAGAACTTCACTGGCGCTGGAGCCCGTCGAATAAGGCGCGGCCGGCGAAATCTTGTCAGCGCGAGCGTCGCTTTATAATCGCGGCGCCTTTCAGTACATCGGATCAAGACACAAAACGGAGGTCGTTTATGCCGCGCTTCTCGGAGGGAGAAATGAAAACAACGGCTCGAATCCACACAATCACTACGGCGTTAATTATCGCGCTCGCTTCGTCGAATTTGACGATCGGCGCGCTGGCCCAGGACAGCGCCAAAGAGAAGCTCGATTACGCGACGATCGCGAGGATCAAAGAAGAGGGCCTGAATCGGTCGCAGGTCATGGACCACATCAGCTGGCTCTCGGACGTGTACGGCCCGCGGTTGACGGGCTCACCGACGATCAAGCAGGCAAGCGACTGGGCGCAAAAGCGATTTAAAGAATGGGGCCTCGTTAACGTTCACGAAGAGGGATTTCCGTTCGGCAAAGGGTGGTCGCTTGAACGATTCAGCGCGAATATGATCGAGCCGCAGGCCTCGCCGCTTATCGGCTATCCGAAGTCCTGGACTCCGGGGACGCCGGGCGTGGTCGCCGCCGAGGTCGTGTACGCGCCGATCAGCTCGGAGGTCGACTTCGACAAATACCGCGGTAAGCTTCAAGGCAAGATCGTGCTCGCGCAGCCGGCGCGCGAGGTCAAAATGCTGGAAGGGCGGGTCGTCCTGCGGATGACCGATGAGGACATCAAGGAGGCGCAAACGACGCCTATCCCCGTACGGGCCGAGGGCGCGGAATTCAGGCGCCGGGCGCAGACGCAATCGAAGATCAATGCCTTCCTGCTAGCCGAAGGGGTCGCGGCCGTCTTCGATCGCGGCGCCGACAACGTGATGTCGGCAGGCGGCAGCGACATGACATGGCGGACCCAGCGGACCGACGGCGGGACGATCTTCGTTCAATCGGGAGGCCCGCGCGATCAGAGCGCGGGCAAGGTTCCGCCGCAGGTGACGCTTGCTGTCGAACACTACAACCGCATGGTTCGCATCCTGGAAAAAAACGTGCCGGTGAAGGTCGAACTGAATATTCAGGCCAAATTTCATGACGAGGCGGGAAAGAACGGTTTCAATCTGATCGCGGAGATCCCCGGAACTGATCTGGCCGACGAAGTCGTTATGATCGGCTCGCATTTCGATTCGCATCATTCGGGCACTGGCGCCACCGACAACGCCGCGGGTTGCGCCGCGATGATGGAGGCGGTGCGCATCCTAAAAGCGGTGGGCGTCAAACCGCGCCGCACCATCCGCGTCGGATTGTGGGGTGGCGAGGAGCAAGGGCTGCTCGGCTCGCGCGCCTACGTTAAAGAGCATTTCGCCGACCCTGCGGACATGCGTTTGAAGCCCGAGCACGCGAAACTGGCGGCCTATTTCAACATCGACAACGGCACAGGGCGAATTCGCGGCGTCTGGATGCAGGGCAACCTGGCCGCGAACCGGATTTTCGAGCAGTGGATCGAACCGCTCAAGGATCTCGGGGTGAACATGCTCGGCCCGCGTTCGGTGACCAGCACCGACCATCTGGCCTTCGACGCCGTCGGCCTGCCGGGCTTCCAATTTATCCAGGAGCGCCTGGAATATAATTCGCGCACCCATCATTCCAACATGGACACTGTCGATCATGTGCAGCGCGAGGACATGGTGCAGATGGCGACCGTGGCCGCCGTCTTCGCCTATAACGCGGCGACGCGAGACGAGAAGCTGCCGCGAAAGGCTCTGCCCGCGCCGACAAAGCCGAGTGAACGAATTGAATGAACGCCGAACGCGCGCCGGGCAATATCCTTATAAGGTGATTCTCGATCCGCATTGGGCAGGGCATAATCTAGTGTCAGTAGATCGCGAAATGGACGGAGACATACATTGTTCATCGTTCATTTATCATTTGTCATTGCCGGCCGCAGCAGTCGATCGATCTCCTATGAACATTGGGTGATTTCCGTGCAATGACAAATGATAAATGAACGATGAACAATGACAAATGCTCTTCATTTCCTGATTTCGCGATCTACTGAGTGTGGACTCGCGGAGTCCTTTACGTTCATGCTGGCGAGGAACGCTTTCGCCTCCTCGATCTCGGGCCTGACGCTATCGGCTTGGCGGCACAGGGTCACGAGTTTACCGTAGTAAGTCTTCGCCCTCTTCTGATCTGCCGCGAGCTTGGCCGCCCGCGCCGCGCCGTAAAGTCCGTTGAACCGGTTGGGCGCACTGCGAAGAGACGCTTCGAACGCCTGCAAGGCCGCCAATGGTCGCTTAAGTTCCAGTAGTAGCTCGCCAAGTTGCTCGCGCGCCGGAAGAATGCTGCCGGGCGTCACTGGGTGTTTTTCAGTCGCGTCATCCAACTCCGCCGCCGCGCTCATCAGCCTGAGCGATTCTCCATGATTACCTTCGGCATACGTTAGCCAGGCCGACGCAACCTGACGCTCGATCTCAACCTGTTTGGCCCAATCGAAATCGCCTTTGATTTCGGTGAGCTCCTGCCGGATGGCTGCTAATTTCTCGACCTCATGGCGCGCCGAAGCCTTATCGCCTGCGCGCGCAGCCCCGACCGCGCGTGCGAAGTGAATGTGGGCTTCGGCCCAGCGGAAGCGCTGCCAGGGGAACGCTCCCAAGGGACCTTGGCGCATTGTCAATTCGGCCGCCTCATCCCACCGCCGCCGTTCGAGCGCGTAGCGTGCGGGGATAGCGGTGAAGGCATAGGCCACTTTGAAATTCTCAGGCTCGGCTTTCCGTATCTGGTACAACTCATCGAGCACGGCCCAGGCATGTTTATCCTGCGCTCCTTGCAGATAGGCATAAGAGAGGTAGTCCATCGCATGAAGTTGCTCATCCCACGCGCCGGGCATTCGGTTCCTGACAGCGTAAGCCTTTGCCGATGCTTTAGCGTCGAGGTTTGACCGTATCGCTTCCTGCCATAGACCAAGCCGCGTGAAGATGTGTGAAGGCATGTGCTGCGCATGCGCCGACGCGGGCGCGATCTTCGCATAGCTCCGCGCGGCGGGCAGAGCCAGAAGCGCCAACGCCGGGTAGTCGTAGCTGTGAATCAGGTAGTGAGCAACCCCCGGATGCCGCGGCTCGCGCGCCAGAACGCGGTTCAAAATCTGAGCGGCCTTCTTTTCGTCGGCATAGCTCTTGTCGCCCGTCATCATCCCCTTCGCGATTAGCGTCAGCGCGTAAAAGACGCCAGTTTCACTATCTGACGGGTAGCGGCGATAAAGACGCTCCATGGCTTCGCCGTAAGCTAATGCGCGCGTCCGATGGTCCAGCTTGTCTGAGTCTTTGTAAAAAAACTCTATCGCCGCGATGTAATCTAACTCGCGCTCGGTCCGGGCGCCGACGGACTTGGCTTTTTCTATGGCGTTCAACCCTTTCTTCAACTCTGCCACGCTCGGCGGCCCCCAGATGGGATGGTAGTTGCTCATCGCGATGCCCCAGTGAGCCATGCCGCATCGCGGGTCAGTGGCCGCAACTTCGGTGAATGCCTTTTCAGCCTCTTCATACTCGAAAGAATGGAGCCAGGCGACTGCGCGATTGAATCGCATCCGGGCTTGGGGGGTACAGGTGACGGGGAAATTGACCCGTCCCAAGTCTTCTGTATGGCCATGCGCATGCTGATGCGCTTCTTGCGCTCCGGCAAGGGGGGCGTGACAGAGAAAAGCCGCGAGAATGGCAGCGGTTAACGGCGCCGCGATCAGAAGAGCGCGCTTCATAAATTCTCCTCGGACAGAAAAGTTGCTGAAAGTAGCGGAGTATTACCTGAGATCTGGAAAAAAATTACGCGCTCCCCATGGTAAAGAAGCGGATGCTGAATTACCTGTCTCGATCCAGGCGAAGAAAAAGTACGAATTGCTGAATTGATATTCGGCGCAATGCCGATTTTCAGCGTAGCGGATTATTTTACTTCGGCGGTCTGCGCCGGTTTCTTCTCGATAGTCTTGATGTCGTTGTGATGCAGGATGGTGTTGAAGAGCATCGCGAACTCCCCGTGGTTCTGCCAGCGGTAACACGGATTGGTCGCAAAAAGGATTACGCGGCCTTCGCCCGTTGGAACGTCAACGATCGCGGGGCGATTGCGAGTTTCGGCGACGCCGCGCATCAATCCGCTCAGAACCGATTTGTCCGAGCCGGGGAATCGCATCAAGACCTGCTGTTCGCGGTCGCGTTCGGGGACGGTGAGCAAGGGGCCGTTGGCGTAACGCACCGGGATCGTTTTCTGCGCATAGCCGTAAAAGATCGGATGCGACGGCTGCAGAATCTCAGCCTCGACAATAGGGCCGGGCGCGTAAAACTGCGGCGAAGGGCGTCCGGCTTCTATCTTTCGCGCCAATCCGAATTCGGGCGGGAAGAAGCTGGCCTGCCCCAGAGTGACGAGCAATCCGCCGGCTTCGACGAATTTCTGGAATTCGAGCGCGCCTTGCAGCCCCATCCCGCCCGTGATGTCCTCCGATTCGCCGTACATTCCGTGAGATTTGAACTGATCGCTTTTTGTGTAAGCCAGCGGTTTGCGCGCAGATTCGCGATCGAAGACCAGACCTTTGGCGCTGCGCCCCTGATTCGGAATGACGATCACATCGTAGGCGTCGCGCAGATTGCCCTGCCCTTTGCTCCGGAGAACGCGCTCTTTGTAGATCAGATCGTAATCGACCTCGAACTTATCGAAGGCATGGCGCACCCAGCCGACCTCCTGAGTATTGCCCCAGGTCGAGTAAACGGCCAGGCGCGGCGCGTCGACCTCATGCATCGGCGTGGCCGGCATTGAAGTCAGCGCAATCGCTTTCAAACCGAGCGATTCTACGGCCGCTTTGACCTTGTTATACGCGTCGGGTTGGTTGGCCGCGACGATGAGCGAGCCGGCGGGAATCTCCGCGTCGCCCGATTTAAACGATAGTTCGTTCGCCTGGACCTTCAGGCCTTTCAGCCTGAAACGCAGCGTGATCAGATTGTTCGATCCATGATTACATATCGCGTAGGCGACGGCGCCTTGACCGCCTTTCATTTCGCCTTTGATATCGAGCCTGTCGACAGGCTCGACCGGCGCGTTGAGAATCGCTATATCGGCTATTTCGATGACGGGCGTGTTGGTCGTAAGACCCATTGTCCAGCCTGTGTCGTCATAAGTCCGCAGGTTCTGATCGGGAAAGTTCTGCTTTTCGAGCAAAATCTTCGCCAATCGCCCATACGGCTGATCGCGTTTAACGACGAGGGATCCTGCGGGGAACGAGCCCTCTTTCAATTTCACTTCGCCGGTCAGCCGGCCGACTTCGATGCCTTGCAACCGCAGCGTATTTACAATGAACTGCACGCCGGTCATGTTGGCTTGCGTCGGGATGATGAAGCCATACGGCGCATTCATCTTGCCGTCTTCAATCGAATTGCGAGACTTCTTGTAGAAGTTTTCGAGAACGACTTTTGGGAACTGGCTCGTCAACTGCAACGCGGATAGCGCGCCGGTCTGCATGAAATTGGTGTTATTGCGCATTGACCATTCAACCTCCTTGTAAGGCGGCGACGGGCGATACCATTCGCGCGAAGTCTGGCCTGCGCCTTCCGGCGGGGCGACCTTGCGTTTCATCGTGTTCGCGCCTCCGTTTCCGAAGGTCTCGTACATCCGGATCATTCCGTTGTGGTTCGACGACATGAAAGCCAGATAGCCCGGAGACCACATATCCACGAAGCCGTGCGTCCACACGCCGGGCATTCCGTACTTGATCATCTGCGACATCTCGAAATTCGAAAACCACGGCAACTCGCCATAGAGAATCGGGTCGAGCGCCGGCTGTTGTGGAGATTGCCCGCTGAAGGTGTATAGGAACGGCACCGATTCGTGCAGGTCGTGCATGATCGGAGGGCGCCACTGCAGGTACCATTCGAGCAGGTTGCGCATCGTCACCTGCGAATAATTTATGTCGCGGTTGTTGTCGTGAAAGATGTATTTGCCCCAGTAAGGCGGGCCTCCCATCGAATCCTGCTCGCCCGTCTCGTCAATCTTGTAGCGGTAATACCAGTCGACATAGCGGTCGCGCCCGTCCGGTTCGGCCACGGGCGTGATCGTGATGATAACGTTATCGCGGATGGCGTTGATGATCGGCGAATCTTCGACCGCCAGGCGATAAGTCAGCTCCATCAGCATCTCCGGCGGCCCGGTCTCGCCGCTGTGCAGCCCGCCTATCAGGTGATAGATCGGTTTCGCCCTGGCGATAACCTCTTGCGCCTGGGCTTCGGTGATCTTGCGAGGGTCGCCGAGTTGCGCGAGATAGCTGCGATAGGTATCGATGTTTTTGACCGTCTCTTCATTGGCCACGACCACGACCAGACACTCGCGCCCCTCGTCCGTTTGCCCGATGTTGATCACCTTGACGCGCGTAGACTTAGACGCCAGCTCGCGGTAATACTTATAAATTTCCGCTGTGCGCGTCAGCTTCTTTGGCGTTCCGATGTGATAACCGAGCGCATCCTTTGGCGAAGGGACGCCCGCGACTTTCGGCAGGTGGTCAACCAAAGGGCTGATGAATTCAGGCCGCGTCGTCCACTCCTTGACGGACTTCGCGAAGTCCTCGTCCATCTGCTGAGACTGTTTCTGCTGAGCGGGAACGAGCGGGCAGATCGATAATATAAAAAAACTGATCGGCAACAGACGATGGCGAATCGAGGGAGAAAACCGCATCGGGAAAGCTCCTTGTTGTTTGTGAATCGTTATGGATGAAGATAATCCGGCGCCTCGACGCGGATTATATTGATCGCGGCGCCATTCGGCAAATTGAAGAGACGAGGGAGTTATGACATATGCGAGGAGTGTTCGGCGCGGAAGTTAATCGCGTGGACGAGGAAATCTGTTTCAACACAAAAAACGCAACCGGTGATGATGGAATTTTCGTATGGACAGATCTAATAGTTTTAAGGTAATGATCTGCCCATCACGGCGCCGGCAAGCTGGACGGCGGCGCGCTCAAAGGCGCGGCGGATTGGAGCGGTATGCTGCAAAGCGAGGGGAACAACAAGAGAGGAAATTGATATGACAAGGATTCGCCTGACGGGCGTAGCGGCCTTGGGCGCTACGCTTTTAGTTTTCATCACGATGCGCACGGCGCAAACGACGGCGGCGTCGCCGACGTTCACCAAAGATGTCGCGCCTATTCTCTACAAGCATTGCGCGAGTTGCCATCGTCCCGGCGACATTGCGCCGATGTCTTTGCTGACCTACGAACAAGCGCGCCCCTGGGCCAAAGCTATCCGCGAACAAGTCGCCAGTGGACAGATGCCGCCCTGGCACGCGGCGGAATCGCACGGCGCGTTCTCAAACGACCGGCGCTTGAGCGAACAGGAGAAAGCGACGCTGATTGCCTGGGTTGGCGGCGGCGCGCCGAAAGGCGAGGCGAAGGATTTGCCGCCCGCGCCGAAATTCAACGACGGCTGGGAAATCGGCGCGCCCGACGCGGTCATCAGCATGCCAAAACCTTATGCAGTGCCGGGAGAAGGCGCGATTGATTATCAGTACTTCCAGGCGCCGACCAATTTCACTGAAGACAAATGGGTACAGGCCATCGAAGTGCGCCCCGGCGCGCGCAGCGTCGTGCATCACATCCTGGTGTTTTGCCGCGAGCCGGGCGGAGCCATGCCGCAGCCGGCGGCCTACAAACAAGTCGTGCCGCAACTATCTGCCGGCGCCCGCCCGCAAATGCCGGGCGCATTGATCGCCACGACCGCGCCGGGCACTAACGCGATGATTTTCAAACCCGGCACGGCGCTACGCATCAAGGCCGGTTCCGTGCTGACGTTCCAGTTGCACTACACGACGAACGGCGCGGCGGCCAGCGACACCTCAAGCGTAGGCATCATCTTCGCCAAACAGCCGCCGCAACTGGAAATCCGATCGAGCGCCTTTGCCAACCCGCTGTTGCGCATACCGCCGGGCGCCAACAACGAAGCGGTCGAGTCCGCGATTGAATTCAACGAAAACGTGCGGATTTTCGCGCTCTTCCCGCATACGCATCTGCGCGGCAAGAGGTGGGAGTACAGGCTCGTCTACCCCGATGGCCGCAAGGAAGTCGTGCTGTCCGTGCCGAAGTACGATTTCAATTGGCAGACGTATTACATCTACTCCAAGCCGCTGGCCGTACCGAAGGGCGCGCGGCTCGAAGCGACGGCGCATTACGACAATTCGGTGGCGAATCCGTGGAATCCCGACCCGAAAGTCACGGTGCGCTGGGGCGAGCAGACATGGGAAGAGATGCAGTATTCGGGCATTACCTACGCGACGGAGAAGTAAAGATTCTGTTCTCCATTACCAAGATGGAATTTTCGGTACGGACACCGCTCACATCTTTATTTCTCCGGCAGGATCTTCAGGTCTGTATCAAACATATGATAATTGCGCAGCTCGATCACGTTCCGCAAATAATACCGTTTGAGGTCATTGCCTAAAATTACATCGGCGTAGACCGGCAAGAGGTAGCGCTGTCCGTCAATGGTGATCCAGTCATATTCGACGCCGCGCTCCGCCAATGTG
>DATEMG010000294.1:0-4332 GCA_035275805.1 Blastocatellia bacterium | reverse complement strand
AGACCGATTTCACCCCTGGAACATCCCGAATGCGCTCCACGACCTGACGGTGGAAATTCCATTGCGCCTCGCTCTGTTGATACTTGTTGCGCGGCAGCCGGTATTCCAGAGTCAGCAGGTTCTCCGGCTTGAATCCAGGATCGACGCGCAGCAGTTTGTCGAAGCTGCGGATGAGCAACCCTCCGCCGACCAACAGCAACAATGACAGCGCGACCTGCGTCACGACGAACGCTCCGCGCACGCGATTCCACTTCGCGCCCTCGCCGCCGCTGCGCCCGCCCGCTTTCAACATAGTTTGCAATTCGGGCCGCGCGAGTTGAATGGCCGGAGCCAGCCCAAACAGCCAGCCCGTTACCACCGCCACCGCCAGCGTGAAGAGCAGCACGCGCGTATCAACCGTGACGTCTTCGCCACTGATGAAGTTCTGGGGCAATCTTCGCAACGCCGCCAGCCCCCAATGCGCGAGCAGCAATCCCAAACCGCCGCCGGCCAGACCGAGCAGCGACGCCTCGGTCAACAATTGCCGGATGAGCCGCCATTTGCCCGCGCCCAACGCCGCGCGCACGGCGATCTCACGCTGTCGCGACAGCCCGCGCGCCAGCAGCAGGTTCGCCAAATTCGCGCAGGCGATCAAAAGAATCACGCCGACTGCGGCGAAGAGCAGATACAACATCCGCCGCAATCCGCCGACTATGATTTCGCGGAAGTATTCAATCTTCGCGCCGCGTTCCGCGTTTTCTCCGGGATAAGCCAGCGCCAGTTGATTGGCGACGGCGCTGATATCGGCATGCGCCTGCGTCAGGCCGACGCCCGGCTTCAAATGCCCGATGCCAAGCAGAAAACGGAAATCCCGCTGCGCCGTATTGCCGGGAAAGGCGGCCGCCCCCATCCAAACCTCCACCTCGGAATCGAAGGGTTGTCTGAAACTGGAGGTCACGACGCCGATAACGCTGAAAGGCTCGCCGTTGAGGATCAGCTTCCTGCCCGACAGGTTCGGATCGCCGTCCAACCGCTCTTGCCAAATCTTTTCGTTGACGACGACAACCTTCTCCGCACCCGGACGGTCTTCGCCAGGCGTAAACGTTCTCCCGACAACAGGCTTGAGATTGAATACCTGAAAGAAATTTGCAGTCACGTATGCGCCGCGCACACGATCGGGCCGTTCGCCGCCCGTCAGGTTGACGCTCTGCGAAATGAAGCCGGTCACGTCTTCAAGCGATTGCGCCCGCGACTGAAAATCCCGCATCTCTTCCAAGGACATGAAGCCCCGCCCGGCGCCCGTCGTAGTCGCAGACAGCAAGATCAACCGATCCGGGTTGTGATACGGCAACGCGCGAATCAGCGCCGCGTTGACCACACTGAAAATCGCAGTGTTCGCGCCGATGCCTAGCGCCAGCGTTACGACAGCGATCAACACGAAGCCAGGTTTCTTCATCAACATTCGCGCGCCGTAGCGCAGGTCTTGAACCAGTGTCTGCATAATTCCTCCAAAGCCAGGTGTCAGGTGTCAGGTTCCAGGTTTCAGGTTTCAGGTTTCAGCCCTTTGTGACGACTGAACAACACCTGACACCTGACACCTGACGCCTGACACCTATTCGCATCTGAGCGCGATCATCGGGTCCACTTTCGTCGCCCGCCGCGCCGGAATCCAACAAGCCATCAACGCGACAATGACCAGCAAAAGCGTGGCCGCGACTAAGATCAGCGGGTCGGTCGCGCTCACGCCGTAAAGCAGGCTCTCTATCAAGCGCGTCACGGCCAGCGCGCCGGCCAGCCCGAGGACGACGCCCAGCGCCACAAGCTTCAGTCCCTGGCCAACAACCATTCGCAAAACGTCTCCGCCTCGGGCCCCCAGCGCAATTCTGACGCCGATCTCCTGCGTGCGCTGGGCGACGCTGTATGAGAGCGTCCCGTACAGCCCGATGCTCGCCAACAGGAGCGCCAGCAAACCGGATGCAGTGATGAGTTGGGATTGAATCTGCTTCTCATTAAGCGCCTCTTCCCGATATTGCTCCAACGTCCTGACGTTGTAGACCGGCAATTTTTTATCGAACGCGCCGATCTCGCGCTGCACGGCGGCGATCAATTGTCCCGGCTTGCCGGTCGTGCGCAGGTGAAGCGTCATACCTCCGTCATAGCGCTGCGCAAATGGCAAGTAACTCGCAGAGGGCGTATCCTGAAACAGGTACGCGCCTTTCGAGTCGCGCGCGACTCCGATGACTTCGATCGGCGTCTCTTTCTTGCCGTCTTTCCAATTGAAATATTTGCCGACCGGGTTCTCGTTCGGCCATGCGCGTCGCGCGAAGGTTTCATTGATGATGGCGACTGGCGCCGCGCCAGCGTCGTCCCGTTCGGTGAATGGGCGTCCGAGCAACAGAGGGATGCCCATCATTTCAAGGTAGCGCGGCGTGACTAAGTTATACCGGATGTTGATCTGCCGCCCGTCATTGAGCGCGACGGTATTGCCGTAATTATTGCCTTCGAGCGGCACGGTGAGCGCGAGGCCGGCCGATTGCACGCCGGGCAGATTGCCGGCGCGTTCGAGCAATTGTCGGTAAAAAACGAGCCCCTGCTCTTCGGTATACCCCTGCCGCCCCAGATCGAGTTTAGCCGTCAACAGGTTTTCGTAAGAGAAGCCGACGTTGATCGCCTGGGCGTTGCGAAGCGTGCGCAAAAACAATCCCGCGCTGACGAGCAGCAACAACGAAAGAGCGACCTGTCCGACGACCAGCGCGCTGCGCAAATGGGAACGGCTTCCGCGGCCCGATGAACCACGCGCGTCTTTCAGCGCCGGAATCAAATCCCGCTTCGACAACTGCAACGCCGGCGCGAGGCCGAAGAGCATTCCAGTCAAGAGCGAAAGCCCCAGCGTGAAGCCCAATGCGCGCCAATCCGACGCGAATCTGATCTGCGTTTTCAGGTCGCTCTGCGACTCCGGCAGCATAGCGGCGATCCAATCGCTCAGCCATAAAGCGACAAGGATTCCCAACACTCCGCCCAGCAAAGCCAGCATCGAGCTTTCGGTCAGCAACTGCTGAGCGATGCGCCATCGGGGGGCCCCGAGCGCCATCCGGACGCCGATCTCTTTTTGCCGTGACGCTCCGCGCGCAAGCAGCAATCCGGCGACGTTGGCGCAGGCTATCAGCAAGACGACGGCCACGACTCCAATTTGAACGCCCGCGAATCGTTCTACCTCTTTTCGATCATCGGGCGACAGCCCCAGGCCGGACACGACTTTTACCCCGACCTCATTATTCGATTGCGGATAGTCACGAGCCAGCCGCTCGGCGATGCGTGTTAAATCGGCCTGCGCCTGGGCGACCGTTACGCCAGGTCCTAGCCGCCCGAATAAATTCACAAACTGTGAACTGCGGCTGTTGAGCTCCGCGCCCATCCTTACTAACCAGGGGTTGCCGCGCCGCCACATCGTCACCGGAATCCAGACGTCTCTATTCTCGTCCAGCGCGCCCGTGCCTTTGAACCCTGCCGCCACGCCGACGATGGTGTAACTGTGCGAGTTGAGGCTGATCGTCTTGCCTACCGGCGATTCGTCGCGGAAATGTTTCCGCCACAGCCGTTCGCTGATCACCGCCACTGGACTATCTCCTTCGTTCCGCGCGTCCTCAGGCTGAAGCAACCGCCCTTGCGCCGCGCGCACGCCCAACACCTCAAAGTAATTTCCCGAAACCAGCACGCCCCAGACGCGCTCCGCCGTCTTGTCGGTCCCCAGATGAAACGCCTGATCGCTCTCCGCCGCAATTCCGGTGAACGTCGTGTTCTGATCGCGGAAATCCCGATAGTCGGCGTAAGCGGAATTGCTGAATCCCTGGCTGTTATAGGTCCGCCCGATCTGAACGAGCTGATCCGGGTCGGCCACGCCGGGCAACGGCTTCAGCAACAACGCGTCGACCAGATTAAACATCGTGGCGTTCGCGCCGATCCCCAGCGCCAGCGTGATCACGGCGATCAAAGCAAAGGCGGGTTGCTTCGACAGCATTCGCGCGCCGTAGCGCAGGTCTTGCCACGCTGTCTGCATAATTCCTCCATGAGAAGATGTCAGATGTCAGATGCCGGAGAGAGAGAGCCTTGCCGCCGCTCTTCTATTGACATCTGAAATCTATTCGCATCGTAGAGCGACCATCGGGTCCAGCTTCGCCGTCCGCCGCGCCGGAATCCAACAAGCCAGTAGCGTCACGCCTATCAGCAATAGCGCGATCGCAATGTACGTCACCGGGTCGGTCACGCTCACCGAGAAGAGCAGGCTCTTCATCACTGTAGACAGCGCGACCGCGACGCCTATTCCCACTGTAATCCCGACCAGCGTCATCTTAA
>DATEMG010000293.1:0-7327 GCA_035275805.1 Blastocatellia bacterium | reverse complement strand
CGCTCGCTACCGCTCGCGGTACTGATCCAGTCGATGCCTTACAAAACAACTTGGTTAGCAAAGCACTGAGCCTTTCAACTTCTCCTGAATCCTACTGTCCAACTTTTTGAACGACCTGAATCTCTTCAAGGGCGCGCAGGTACTCCTTGATATAGTCGAGAGGCGCCGGGCCGTAGATAGCGGAAACAGCGTCGCGTATCTCCCGCACGGCGCGTTTGCCATCCACGAAGTTCAGCGTTTCGTAGGCATACTCGCTACCCGCGCCCCGCAGTCCCTGAAAATTGAGGAGACGAATCCTGGCGGCGCGCTCAGCGCCATAATGGTCCTTGAAGTAGTCATAGCCGAAGGTTACAAGCGGGCCTTTGATGTTTGGGTTACGCCGGAACACGGCGCGGTCTTCGCCTTGCGCAATCGCCAGGCGGGGGACTTCACCGAGCAATCGCTCCTGATTTACAAGAAACGTCATCGCTTCTGCGCGTAACTGCGCGGGCACGCGGAAAAACCGCTCCATTGAATCCACGAGTCCGCGTTCGTACCAGAAGTGAAAGCGAGTCATATTCGCTGCCTCTTCTGTCCCCATCTCGGCGCGGCGTTCCAGCAACAGCGCTGCTCGCCGCAAACTGCGCGCCTGAAGCATGCGCCAAAGAGCCGGCGCGTCCGTTTCTTTGAGAGCAGCCAGAAAGTAGCCGCTGGCGGCGCCGATGAAGCCAGCGCGCTTGAGCTTGGTGGGGTCGATGTTGGCGGGCGTGTCGTAGTTCGTATGAATATATCGGTCTGGCTAGTCGTTGAGGTAGATAGACGGAATCGCAATGGAGCTATCGGTATAGACCACGTGATCGCTCCCCATAGAGAATTCCGACAGCTCGGCCAGCAGCGCCTCCTTGGCGCCTTCGGGCGCGATGAGAGGATACGCGGCGCTTGCGCCGCTCGCGTACCGCATGGATTGTTCGTTTACAAATGTTCCGAACTCTTCTGCGACATCGTAAATGAACGAAGGCAGACTCGCCGGACCGCGCGTGATATGAAAAACGGCTTTCGTTTCGGGCGAGCCGCCGACCATGTCCAGATGGATCACGGCCCGGATGCGTCGATGCAGATCCGGGCGAGCGTTCAATAGCGCGTGCGTCCCTTCGATTTCGGGCGGCCAGATGAAACGAATGGCGCGCGCCGGCCGCGCGATCTTGCCTTCACGAATCAATTTGGCGAGCGTGCGCGCAACCTCCAGAATCGTCATGCTGCCGCTTGCGTTATCATTGGCCCCTGGACGCGGATGGTCCAGGTGACAGCTATAAGCGATCTCCTCGTCGCGAAGGCCTGGGTCCGCGCCAGGGATGATGGCGGTGACGACATCATAAAATCCGTCGCGGCGTCCGGCGCGCACGTTGGCGTGCAAGGTGATCTTCTCGCCACTTGCGAGGCGCGACTGGAAGGAGCGCGCTTGTTTAAGCGAAAGCATGAAGGCAAAGGTTTTGGTTGGCGCAAAGCTGTCGAGGTGCCCCCAGCGAATGAGATTGTCATTGTCACCAGACCAGCCGGTGCGCTGGTTCTGAGCATAGCTCAATATCCCTGCGGCGCCGTAACGCTCAACAGCGAGCGGCGCCACAGCTTCCGGCTGCGCTGCGGCGAGCACGATCTTGCCTCGTACATCCTTGCCCGCGTAATCTCGTTGGCTAACGCCTGCGCCGGCATCGATCAACTCAGCCGTCACCATCGCGCTTTCGCTGTCCTGCGCCAGCGTTAACGGCATAGCTTCCCAGCTGGCGATGCGCAGCGAAGGCTTCAATCCTTCCGGCGTCTGACTCAATTCCCAAAGTTCGGCAAACTCAGCATCCCAGGCAGGGCGCGCTTTCTGGGCGCCGTAAAAAGTCTTGCCATCGGCCGGAAATTGCAGAATGGCCACTTCCTCCAACCCGTAGGCGCGCGCCTGTTCGGCAATAAACTCTGCAGCCGCGCGAAAGCCGCGCGACGCCCGCATCCGGTGATGGCGTGAGATATATTCCAGATTGCGTTTCGCCGTCTCACCCGAAAGCTCAACGCTCAGAGCAGCGACAACCGGTTCGGAAAGCAGCGGCGGCCTGTTTTGCGCGATAGCGACATGGCCAAAGAGAAGGATGGCGACGAGAAGGGTGGCGATTTTTTTCATGAGGTTTCTCCGAATCGTCACTGAGCAGATATTGACAAGCGGTAAAAACTGAGGGCTACGCCGCTTCATTCAGCTCCGCATCGACGGAAAGATTTTGCATGCCGGTATACCACCGGCAAATTGTGGATGGAATTTTCGGTACGGACAGGCGGTCTCACCGTGAACTTCATCTTTTGTATACTACCGAGACCGCGTCAATTCTCAGATCGACGTTTCCATTGTTCCTGATCATCAACTGGCGCGCCTGCCGGACGCCGTCATATTCCCTGGGGTTTATGTCGATCCGCTCCCATTCCGTGGCCGGATCATTACTCTTCTCG
Source organism: Blastocatellia bacterium (assembly GCA_035275805.1). Taxonomy (GTDB): domain Bacteria; phylum Acidobacteriota; class Blastocatellia; order RBC074; family RBC074; genus JAJVID01. The sequence goes on along the minus strand of DATEMG010000293.1, from coordinate 4,864 downwards.
CCGTTTTCAATGATTCTGGCCGTCGGCCGGCGCGGCTGCCGGACGATGTAACGTCCCATGTCGTGCCGCGCATCTCCCTGAGGGAATCCCTTGCGGTTTATGCCGATCCGCTCCCATTCCACGGCCGGATCATTTCTGACAAAGATGAGGTAAGAAACTCGCCCCTGTTCCGGGCCATAAACACGCAAGTCGGCGCCAGATCCATCACCAAAGAATTTGCCCCCGCGATATTCCAGAGCAAGTTGACCGCCGGGACTGATCACCGCCATCTGCCCATCCGCCGCCCCCAATGCATTCGCCGCATCCACAACGCGGCGGGTTTGGTCGGGGATTATCCCCCATTTGTTGGCCGCCGGCAGTGATTCCGTCGCCGATGGCGACGTCGAGGAACTGACCGTCGCGTTCCGCCCAGAAGGCGCCGACTGACCGCTGGCGGTAGAGGCCCGCTGGCCGCTTCCGGTAGAGTCACTCCCCGCCGCGACATTTTCATCCGCGCCCTTCTGCACATACCACAAGAGCCCGGCTATGCCTACTGTCAGCAAGAGCAACGCGCAGAAAATCAGTAATACAAGTTTTCGGCTCGATTCCGTTTTCGCGGACACTTCGCCAAACACCGGAGCGGCGCCGAGCGACGGCGCCGCAATTCTGTTCGATCCGGAAGTATCCATTTCCCTCAATTTCGACGCTGTTATTGGCGCGGGCGTGACGACTCTTGGCGTCGCGACCATTGAGGAATGAAGCGAACCCGGGTCTGCGCCACCTGCGGCCTCAATCAACTCCTTCGCCATTTCGCCCGCCGTCTGTGGCCGCGCATCTCGCCGCTTCTCGAGCGTGCGCAGCAAGACCGACTCAACGGCAGCCGAGATCCTCGGGTTCAACGCGCGCGGCGACGGCGGGGGGTCATTGACATGTTTAACGACAATGGCTGTCGTGGTAGGCGAATCGAACGGGACGACGCTGGTCAGCATTTCATACAAGACGATACCCAGGCTGTAGATGTCCGAGCGCTGATCCAACTCTTCACCCAAACAATGCTCCGGCGACATATAATGCGGCGTCCCTACGACGTCGCCGGTTCGCGTCAGCCTGTCGCCTTTAATGTCGCGCAGCGCGGCGATGCCGAAATCGAGCACCTTGACATGCAAACCGTCTGGGATTGTCTGCACGAGAATATTCTCCGGTTTGATGTCGCGATGAACTATACCCAGCTTGTGCGCCTCATCCAACGCAGCGCAGACTTGTCGGATAATCTCGGCGGCGGCGGTCTCAGCCACCGTGCCTTGTCGGTCGACCAAACTGCGCAGGCTCTCCCCTCCGACCAGCTCCATGACCTGATAGTTCAGGCCTTCGCTGGAAACACCGAAGTCGTAAACTGTAACGACATTCGGGTGCTTCAAACGGGCGGCGGTCCGCGCCTCCCGGCGGAAACGTTCGACCGCTTGCGGATAGGCCATTTGATGAGGGTGAAGCACTTTGACCGCCACCCGGTCGCCGAGCAGTAGACGACTGGCGCAATAAACTGTCCCCATTCCGCCAGCGCCGAGTTTGGAATCGAGGTAGTACTTATGATCCAACGTCATCCCGATCAAAGCGCCTGAATCTGGGAGTGGCGAAACCGTGGCAGGCGACTGGTCGCCGCCGGAGGCAGGCTTGGTTGGAGCAGGGGGCGACGCGAATTCAGCGCCGCATTGGTTGCAGATGCTTTTGCCGTCGGTGACATTCCCGCAATTCGGACAGACCATATCATGCCCCCTTCTTAGGGAAATCGGCCTCTACAATAAATCAAGTTGAAATCGAGAGGGAGCGCCAGCCCTTTTGCTGAAGGGTCGGGCGCTCAAGATAACATGGCGAGCCAACTCTGAAAATCCACCTGGCTCGCCAAAGATGCATTCAGGAACGATTTAGTCACTGATGGAGCTACCACCAACCGTGACGGCGCCATCCCCAGCCCCAACCTGTCTCTCCTGAAAACCTAATCCCGCCTTATTCCCGACCAGATTACCGACGAGCTGTATTAATGTTGGCGATCCGGTTGGCGCTGGGATGTCGATCAAATCAATTGGGGGAATGTCGGCTCGGACCGAGATCAATGTGCGTTGCTCCAGAGCTACGCGCCGTCGCCATGAGTTCGAGTTATCAATTCGATGAAGAGATTGGCGTCTCATCATCATAGAACAGTCTCTTCATTGAAGATGGAATTCTCGATACGGACAAGAATGACTGATGATCTCTCTAACTGCAACTATATCAAGGCCTGATGATGTTTTCGGGAGGGACAGGCCGTGATCCTGCAGGTATGAGAAGCAGTGCTTGCCGCGTAAGGAGAAATTGAAATAGGCTCAGTCCGCCTTTTATCTAATAATTGCGCCAGAACCGTTCTACAGCATTGCCTTTCGCAAGAAGACTTACCACTCTTTTCTTTAGAAGAACTACAGCAGGACATTGACGAGTGGCTGATTGTTTATAATCATCAGTGACCACATAGCGGGCGATTCTGCTATGGCAAACGCCGATGCAAACATTCAGCGAGAGTAAGCGACTCGCTGAGGCCAGGATGATAGACCGACAGCAAGCTACGGTCGGGCAATACCACGCAAGAACTGCTGTCAGCTAACAGCTCACTGTCAGATTAAGTCCTGACTTTTACACATTTTCCGCCTGCGCCCTCGCCGCGTCGAGACTTGCCGCCACATTTCAGTCGCGTCAATTTCACCCCTGCGCGCGATCAACGCAAGAGAAGAAGCCCGTTGCGGACTTCCTCACGCAGGGAAACGGCGTCCGTGATCACGAAAGCTCATAGACAGGCTCTCGCGGATGTCGCCCAGCGCCAGTTTGATATCCTGCCACTCGAACGCGAGCCAGGACCGCATTCGGGCCTTGAGTCCCGCGTTGGCGCCGGCCACGTAGCCCAGGGCGTATGAGTGGCCGATGAGCATTATGACCTGGCGACGCAGTTCGTCGCCCTCGATGGCGACCTGGTCGCCAAGGGAGTCGATCAAGTTGTCGGCCAGCTCCGACGGAATATTCAGTTGTTTCGATTGGTTATTCATTATTTCTCTCCCTTTCGCTTTGATCTTGCAAAACAAATGCCGTTAGCGGTGTCGGAAACGTCACAATCACATGCGCACTATGCATCGGCCCCCTTGAGAAAAACTTGCATCCGGCTTGAGAGTTTTCTTGTTGCACTTTGTGGCGTTTCGGGGCGCGCATGCACACCGAATTTACGTTGCGTTTCGGGACAATCCCCCCGGCGAACCGCCCTACATTTGAACATCAATTCGGCCCCGCAATTGCGCTGTTGCGCTTTACTACACTCCTGATAGCGAACCTGGCGTGTCGTTCCTCACCAGCTTTATGGGTCGCGTAAATCTACTGTTTGCTTGTAGCTACGGCTCAGCCTCTGGCGCAGACACCGCGAACTTGGCGCCCAGATAATCCACGCGAAACACAGTCAGGTAGCGCAGACTGGCGACCGGTTTTCAGACGTTCGTCGGGATAAGAATGAGCCGGACAATGGAGCGGAATGGCTGATGATCTCTCTAGCTGTAGCTATTTCAAGGCCGGATGAGATTTTCGGGGCGGACAGGATAGTTCTCTTCAACCAGCAATCAGATCGTGGCTTTGAGATAGAACTTGCCGGTGGGTTGAAGAGAGCCTCCCCTCGGTTCGAGTGTCACCGCAGTAGCGGCCAGCCCAGCCAACGCGTCCGGCGGCAGAGTTAATTTCAAGACAGTCCTCCCCTGCTCGTCGGTGCGAAAGACGGCGGCGCTGATCTTCGCATCCTTCGTCACGTACCAGAGTTGATAATCCTTGTCGGAAGGGGGCGCCGGCAGATCGAAAACGTAAATGATCCACTTCTGCGTGTCCGTGTCCCAGAACACCTTGGCGTTCGCCTGCGGAGTTTCGTCTCCGACCATCGCTATGACCTTGGTCCTGGAAGAGACGATCTCGTCAATCTGTCGCCCCCGCGCGGCCAATTCTTCCGTAAGGCTGTTGCGCTCACGCGCGAGATCGTCTCGTTCGCGGGCGTGTTTGACGCTCTGCGTGAACAGATATGCGGAGGCCAAGGCGAGCAGCGCGGTGGCGGCTATTAACAGCCAGCGCGCGGTCCTCGATTCGGCGCGACGAGGTTGAACGAATGGCAAGACCTTCTTCTCGTCTCGCTCGGCTATTTCCTTCAAAGTTGATTCTTCTACGGCGATCTCGATCGGAGTTTGCGAGATTTCTTTGGCGATTCGATTGAGCAACCGCTCTCTGAGATAATCCGGCGGGGTTTGAAGTGGCAGGGCTTGAGGCAACAAAGCGGCCACTTCATGCCACTGGGCGATTACGCGCTGCTGTTCTGGAGTGGCGGTATGCAACGCCGCTTCGACATCATGCGCCGTTTTCTCATCAAGCGCGCCAATCACATATAGTGGCGCTATTGCTTTTAGCTTTTTCCATGTCATAACACGTCATAGACAAGAACATTGTTATTATAATACGCGATCAGGCCCGCCACTGGATGTCGCCCCAAACGCCGCTCAAAATTACTTCAACTCTCGCCAAGCAATGGCGCTAGAGCCTCGCGCAATTTCATCATTCCGAGCCGGGTGCGTGTTTTGACGGTACCCAGCGGCTGGTTCAATTTCTCGGCAATCTCGCTATGACTGAGGCCGGAGTAATAGGCCAGCTCGATCACCCGGCGTTGTTCGGGCGTCAATAGATTCAAGGCTTCCCGGACGAACCTTTGGCGTTCTGAAGCTGCGGCAGACTCTTCAGGGCTGGCCGCGTTCGCCGGGGCGTCGCCCAGGACGTCGAGCGATTCATTTCGATGCTGGTCCTGCCAACCCGAACGCAGGCGGTCAATGGCGCGACTGCGCGC
>DATEMG010000292.1:0-6589 GCA_035275805.1 Blastocatellia bacterium | reverse complement strand
GGCGGCGCGGTGCTGCACATATACGACGAACTCGCCAAGCGCGAAGCGGCGCTCGGCATCGGTCATTACCTGGTGCGCCACGAACAGGGCGCGCTTTTCGCCGCCGCCGGCTACGCGCAGGCCACGGGCCAGACCGGCGTCGCGCTCGTGACTTCGGGCCCCGGCGGAACCAACGCGGTCACGGGCATCGCAAACGCCTTCATGGATTCGCTGCCCCTGGTCGTATTTACGGGGCAGGTCCCGACTCATCTAATCGGCAACGACGCGTTTCAAGAAGCCGATCTGACCGGCATCACGCGCTCCTGCACTAAACACAATTATCTGGTCAAACACGTCGAGGATCTTGCGCCTACGGTCAAGGAGGCGTTTCACGTCGCCTCGACGGGGCGGCCCGGCCCGGTGCTCGTCGACCTGCCGAAAGATATGACCGCGCAGGAGATCGAGTTCAGCTACCCCGAAAGCATCGAGATGCGCAGTTACAAGCCGCAGGTCTACGGCGACCCGAAGGCGGTCAGGCGGGCGGTCCAGGCAATGATCTCAGCCTCGCGTCCGGTGCTCTATATCGGCGGCGGCGCGATCGCGGCGGGCGCCTACGAAGAGCTTCGCCAACTCGCCGAAAAACTGAATCTACCGACGACCTGCACGTTGATGGGGCTGGGCGCGTTTCCGGCGAGCCACTCGCTGAGCATGGGGATGCTCGGAATGCACGGCGGCTATTGGACGAACATGGCCGTCAACAATTGCGACCTGCTGATTTCGATCGGCGCGCGATTCGACGACCGCGTGACCGGCAAGCTGAGCGAATTCGCGGTCGGGGCGAAATTCGTTCACGTCGACATTGACGCTTCGTGCATCGGCAAAAACGTCCATTGTCATTATCCTATCGTCGGCGACGCGAAGACCGTCGTTCGGCAGATGCTCGCCGAGCTTGACGAACAATTGTCCTCCGGCGCGCGGATTGCGCCGCGCGACGCCTGGCACACGCAAATCGCCGAGTGGAGGCGGCGCCACCCGTTCTGGTACAGGGAGGAAGGCGAGGTCATCAAGCCGCAGTACGTCATTCATGAACTCAGGCGCATTACCAAAGGCCAGGCCGTGGTTTCGGCCGACGTCGGCCAGCACCAGATGTGGACGGCGCAGCTTTACGGCTTCGACACGCCGCGCAACTGGCTCAACTCCGGCGGACTGGGGGCGATGGGTTACGGCTTCCCCGCCGCGATGGGCGCGGCCGTGGCCAGGCCAAAAGACCTGGTCGTCGCAGTCGTCGGCGACGGCGGTTTCCAGATGTCGATGAACGAGCTGGCCACGGTCAAACAGTACGAAATCCCGGTCAAAATTCTGCTTATCAACAACGGCTATCTGGGAATGGTGCGCCAGTGGCAGGAGCAATTCTACGAACACCGCTACTCGCACAGCGACATGGAGATCGCGCCGGATTTCGTCAGGCTCGCGGAGGCTTACGGCGTGCCCGCGCTGCGGGCGAAGAAGGCGAGCGAAGTCACGCTCACGCTGGAGAAAGGATTGAACATCCCCGGGCCCGTGTTGATTGAAATGCAGGTGGCGCGAGAGGAAAACGTGTTTCCGATCGTGCCGGCCGGAGCTGCGTTGAAGGATATGATTTTGGCATAGGTGTCAGGTGTCAGGTATGAGGTTTCAGGTTTCAGAAGCCCTTATCGTCTGACACCTGACACCTGACACCTGACACCTGACACCTGACACCTAATTTATGAGACATACTATTTCATTACTCGTCGAGAACGAATACGGGATGTTGGCGCGGATCGCTGGCTTGTTCAGCGCGCGCGGCTATCACATCGACACGCTCTGCGTGGCGCCCACTCTCGAAGACGGCGTTTCGCGGATGACATTGACCACGCACGGCAACGACCACGTGATCGAGCAGATAATTCAACAATCGCGCAAGATGGTCAGAGTGATCGAAGTCACCGACCTGACCGCCAGCCCTCACGTCGAGCGCGAAATGGTCATGCTGACCGTCAACGCGCATCAAGGCGTCGAGAGGCAGGAAGTCTTGAGCCTGGTCGAAATCTTCCGCGCCAGGGTCGTCGACGTTTCGAACGACGCCTTTATACTCGAATTGACGGGCAACGCCGAAAAGATCAACGCCTTTATCGAGTTGCTCAAACCGATCGGCATCCTGGACATCGTCCGCACGGGCACGGTTGCGATGACGCGCGTGGCGCACGTCAAGGCGCAAAAGTTGAAAGACGACGACGAAGAGTTTTCCGAGCTGACGCTCAACGAGAAGGTGTGAGGTGTCAGGTTTCAGGTGTCAGACGATAACTACTACTGACACCTCACACCTAACACCTAAAACCTGGAACCTGGAACCTGGAACCTGACACCTGAAACCTGACACCTGAAACCTAATGGAGCTATTTTTCGATGAAGATATATTATGACAACGACGCCGACCCGAAAGCCCTCGCAGGCAAGCGCATCGCGGTGATTGGTTACGGCTCGCAGGGCTTCGGCCATTCGAACAACTTGAAAGACAGCGGCTGCGACGTCGTTGTCGGGCTGCGCTCTGACAGCCCCTCGGTCGCCAAAGCCCAGTCAGCGGGGCTGGAGGTTCTGCCAGTCGCTGACGCCGCCGAACGCGGCGACATCGTAATGATGCTGACGCCGGACGAATTGACTCCGGGCATTTACAAACGCGAGATCGAGCCGCATCTGAAACCCGGCAAATACCTTGCCGTCGCGCACGGCTTCTCGATCCACTTTAAAAAAATCGTTCCGCCGGCTGAGGTCAACGTGTTTATGGTCGCGCCGAAAGGCCCTGGCCATCTGGTCCGCCGCGAATATGAGCGCGGCGCGGGAGTGCCGTGCCTGCTGGCCGTCGCGCAAGACCCGAGCGGCGACGCCAGACAGGTCGGACTGGCTTACGCGAGGGCGATCGGCGGGACGCGCGCCGGCGTCATCGAGACCACTTTCAAAGAAGAGACCGAGACCGACCTCTTCGGCGAGCAGTCGGTGCTCTGCGGCGGGTTGACCGCGCTGATCCAGGCCGGATTCGAAACACTGGTCGAGGCGGGCTACGCGCCGGAGATGGCCTATTTCGAATGCCTGCACGAGATGAAGTTGATCGTCGACCTCTTGTACGAGGGCGGCATCACGAACATGCGATATTCGATCTCGAACACCGCCGAATATGGCGACCTGACGCGCGGCAAACGCGTCATCGGCCCCGAAGTCAAACAGAAGATGCGTGAGATTCTGGCCGAGATTCAATCTGGACAATTCGCCGACGAGTGGATGGCCGAAGCCGAATCGGGCAAGCCCAATTTCACCCGCCTGGTCGATGCCGAAAAGAAGCACCAGATCGAGGATGTCGGCGCGAGGTTGCGCGGGCTGATGCCGTGGCTGGCGGCGAATAAGCTTGTGGATAAGGCGAAGAACTAGAAGAACAAAATGAAGGAATCCGTTGTAGAGATTTACGACACGACGCTCCGCGACGGCGCGCAGGGCGAAGGGCTGGCCTACTCGGTCGAGGACAAGATCAAGATCGCGCTCTCTCTCGACGAGATCGGCGTGACCTTTATCGAAGGCGGGTGGCCGGGCGCTAATCCTAAAGACGTAGAGTTTTTCGAGCGGGCGAAGTCGCTGCGGTTGAACACCGCGGTGCTCGCCGCGTTCGGCAGCACTCGACGCGCGAACGCCGCCGCGGCTGACGACGCCGTCGTACAAGGGCTGCTCGCCGCCGAGACGCCGGTCGTGACGATCTTCGGCAAATCGTGGGATTTTCACGTCGACATCGCGCTCAAGACCACGCTCGAAGAGAACCTGCGAATGATCGCCGACACCGTCAGCCATCTGAAACACTGCGGGCGCCGCGCGCTCTACGACGCCGAGCATTTCTTCGACGGGTTTCGCGCCAACTCGGAATACGCGCTCGACACGCTGAACGCCGCGCTCGGCGCCGGCGCCGAAACCATCATCCTCTGCGACACGAACGGCGGCAGCCTGCCCGACCAGATCGCCGAGACCGTCGCTCTGGTCCGCGCCAGGTTCCCGAACGCCAGGCTGGGCATCCACTGCCACAACGACAGCGAGCTGGCCGTCGCGAATTCGCTGGCGGCGGTCGAGGCCGGCGCGGCGCACGTGCAGGGCGTGTTCAACGGCTACGGTGAACGTTGCGGCAACGCCAATCTCTGTTCGGTGATCCCGAACCTGGAACTGAAGATGAATCGCCGCTGCCTGCCCGACGGCAAATTGAAGCTGCTGACTCGCACAAGCCGCTACATCAACGAAGTGGCCAACCTGGTCCCGAACGAGCGCTCGGCCTTCGTGGGCCGCAGCGCCTTCGCGCACAAGGGCGGCATTCACGTTTCGGCCGTGTCGCGGGCGAAGGAGACTTACGAACACATCCACCCCGAGGACGTGGGCAACGAGACGCGCGTGTTGATCAGCGATCAATCGGGCGTCAGCAACATCCGGTTCAAAGCCGACGAACTCGGCGAGGAATTCAACAAGAACCCCGAAGCCGCGCGCCGTTTGTTAGCGCAGTTGAAATCGATGGAGCACGAGGGCTATTCCTTCGAGGACGCCGAGGCCTCTTTCCGACTGCTGGCATGGGGCGCGCTCGGCCGCCGCGACAACTTCTTCGAGCCGGTCGAATACCGTGTCTGGATCGGTTCATCGGGCGATCCCGAAGCCGTCGTCCGCGTGAAGGTCGCCGGCGACGAGATGCACACGGCCAGTCTGGGCGTAGGCCCCGCGCACGCGCTCGATCAGGCCCTGCGCAAGGCGCTGGCGACGCACTACCCTCAGATCGCCCGCTTCCACCTGATAGATTTCAAAGTCCGCATCCTGGATGGAGAGAACGCCACGGCCGCCAAGACCCGCGTCCACGTCGAGACCAGCGACGGCGAACGTTCGTGGAACACAGTGGGCGTTGGCGAGAACATCATCGCCGCGACCTGGCAGGCGATCGTTGAAAGCATCGAGTACGGCCTACACGTCAATAAATTATAGCCCTGAGTAGCCGCGCCACGCGCGCAGCCGCCATGAAAGCTCATTTGAAAAAGGGCGCCTGATCGTCGGATTGATCTATAACATCAGACGGCGCAACGGCAAAATCCCGAAACCGCGCCCCCATTGACTTTCCAAGCTAAAATAGATAGGTTATCGGCGTTCATGGTATGCAACCCTGTTATCCCATTTCTTGCCCTGGGAACCTTCAATCCCTCATTCTTGAAGGAAGATTGTTGCAAGGAATCCACAAAAATCCCCTTTTCATCCTTCCCCATAGCTAAAACGCGAGAGTGCGCGATAGGAGAACTGCAAGTTCAGCGCTCCTACGGAGTGGGGGTCGTGTGCCTTTAACACGATTCCTGCCATCCGGAGTAACACCGTACTAAAGAAGCAGCCTCACGGTGTCATTAGCATTGTCCCCCTATAAACCAAACATCCCCCGGACCTGCGATTTGAAGGTAGGACGGCGAGAAACAGTTACATAGTGATAAGCGACACCGCTTATCGAGTGGTGGACGGCGCCGCTTGTCCGGAGGTTTACAATTTGGAGGTCAAATGCTCAAGCAGCCCGCAAAAATCTTTTGCCTGCTCAGCGCCCTTGGTTTGGGAGTCTCTCCCGTTCTGGGGCAAGCGCAAAGTTCAACTTTTTTGATGAGAGGGCAGATATGAAGATAATTGTGATCGCGAATGTTTTATGTATCTGGATGACCGGCGCGACTCAGACAGAATCGTTCGAGAAGCGGGCTATATCTTCGGCGCGAGAGATTTCCGCTTCCGAACTCGACGCTGCGCTGCCCGACCGGCCCTTTGCGAGTTGGTTCAACGAGACCATCGGGCCAGATGCCGGCGTGGTCTGGCAACTGACCGAATGCGGTGAGAAGATCACCGCCCCGGACGAGACGGGGCAAGATCATCCCGCCTGCGCGGAAATCACCGCTTGCCTGGTGGACAAACGCAGAGTATACGTCGCAATCAGTGTCGGGACTTTCAAAAAAGGGGTGACCGGAAAGCCCACCTTCTTCCTCGCGGTCATCGAACAGAACGAACAGTTCCATACGGTCCGCCGGTTGAGCGGTCTGCCGGAGATGTTGCGCGCACCGGCAGAGCCTTCCGCGACCGGCGCGAACAAGCAGATTGCCGATCTCCCGGCGATGAAAATGGATTCTGAGTGGCTCATCACGCCTTTTCGCTACCTGGGGCCGATGTTTGCAAGCGTTCAGCCTGCGAACGGCGACCTGGGCCATGCGGGGAAGCCGGCGGCGCCCTCGACTCAAGCTTTGGCGCAGGTTCCAGAAAGCGTGTCGCTAAGCCGGGCTATCACTAAAGTCAACCCGGTCTATCCGCCGACCACCAGGAGGAGGAGGAAAGCCACAGGGAATATCGAGGTGGAAATTATCATCTCGGAAACAGGGCTTGTCGTCGAGGCCAAGGCCACCGGCGGTCGCTTCGCGCTGCGAAAAGCGGCCGAGGAGGCGGCGCGTAAATGGGTCTTCGAACCGTCGATCCTCAACGGCGCGCCCGTCAGAATGAAGAGTGTCTTGACCTTCGCCTTAGGCCCCAGCGCAGAATAGACGCAGTCAACTGCTCTATCTAC
>DATEMG010000291.1:0-4235 GCA_035275805.1 Blastocatellia bacterium | reverse complement strand
CAGGGGGAAATGCGGAATGCGGAATGCGGAATGCGGATTTATGAACTTGTTTGGCGCGGACGTGGAATGGAGATTGAAAACCCCATAAATCCGCATTCCGCATTCCCTTTGAGCCTGGCACTGTGATTGCCCTAAAGGTCTCACATTGCATTCACATTGCATCCTGGTCACATGTGTCGCCGGGGGCTATGTGGGTGGTCATGATTTGCATGATTTGAATGTATCGGGGCTAAACGCTGAGTAAGCAAACAATACAAAAGAGGTAGATAATGAAACTTTCATTTATAGCTATATCGGCCGCGCTGGTCATCTCCTTGGCCGGCTGCGAGAGACGTTCGGCTAGCGACGCCACTATCACCAGCACGGTGAAGAATAAGCTCGCCACCGACCCCACAACGAGCGCCGCCAAGATCGACGTCGACACTTCGAACGGGGTGGTGACCTTGAACGGCAGGGTTCCCACGACCGCCGAGAAATCCGAGGCCGAACGGCTCACGCGCAACACCCAGGGGGTCACGCAGGTCGTCAATAACATCTCCGTCGAACGAGGAGAGAGCGCAAACGGAGGGACGCTCGGCGATACGGGGATCTTGGCCAGCATCAAGTCTCAGTTTGCGACCAACGGGATCTTCGGCACGAACGTCGACGTGAAGAACGGCGAGGTCACGATCACCGGCGAGGTCGAAAACGCGCTGGAGAAGTCCAGAGCCGAAGCGATCGCACGTAGTACTTCCGGCGTCAAGAGCGTCAAAAACCAGCTCACGATCAAGAGGAAGTGAAGATCTTCGGATTGCGGATTGCGAATGAAGGTGGGGAGTAGGGAGTGGGGAATGGGGAGTGGGGAATCGTGAAATAACTTCTATGACCCCATTTCCCACTCCCTTTCTTCATCCCCGCTCCTCAATCGGCGTGGTTTGCGACGCCATACTGGCGCGCAACTTGTTGGTGACTCCCCTCACACCGTAGACCGATTTCGCGATGTCTTCGGCCCGGCGCTTGTCCCAGAGACTGTCAACTGACCCGCTCAGGGTTACCGCGCCGTCATCAACTCCGACCTCGATGTCGGACGCGTCGAGATCGGTGTCATCGACCATGCGGTCGGTGACTTTCTTGCAAATGCGCTCGTCGTCATAGTTGCGCGCCATCTATACCTCCTCAGGTTTCAGGTTTCAGGTTTTAGGTTTCAGGTGTCAGGGTCCAGTTCCTCTTACAACCCGAAACCCGAAACCTGGAACCTGACACCTGAAACCTGTCATGGCCCGCCGGCGAGATGCGATTGTCGCCTCGTGGTCACTTCACTCGTTCTAAGTGAGTAGGGGGGATAAGCCTCCGCCTCGCGACCTGCCGGCGGTCGGATGGCCGCGTCGTGCGGCGTACGTCCCTTCTCAATAAACGTCTTCATCCGCAGGAGGTCCGCGTCCATTTCGCTCTTCGGGTCGAAGCTGAAGAGTTTGGCCAGAGCATGGCCAATCACTCCGCAGGGCGGGTAATAATCCGCCTGGATATGGACTCGCGTGCTGCCCTCGTGAACCGGCTCGAAATGTACGACGCCGTTGTGTCTAACCATCGAACCAGGGAGGCTCCTCCATGCCAGCAGATTGTTCGGGACCTGTTGAGTAACCTCAGCTGTCCATTCAATCGGCGCCCCCACCGGCCCGGCGACTACCCAATGTGAACGTCCGTCGCCCATGGGCCGCGCCTCGCGCACCTTGGACATAACGCGCGGAAAATTCCGGTGATCGGTCAAAAAATCGAAGACTTGTTCGACCGGCGCATGGATGTTGATCGTCTTCCGCACCTTGATCGGTCGGCGGTCGCGACCGACGCCGAGAAGGGATTTCATATCCATATTGGTGGCGCTGCGCATAAACAGCCCCGCGCCAACCGCGCCGAGCGTGGCGCCGAGCAGACTGCGTCGAGTTAGGCAATTGGCCATCAACGCGCCGCCGGCCAGCCCGGCGAGCAGACGCGCAGTCGGCGACCAGTTGGTCTGCATCAGCGCGAAGCGGTCGCCGGTTCGCGGTCGCCCGCCCTGCAGACTGGATATATTTTCGGCCTCTGTGTGAACGGTCAGCGCATTCTCCACCCCTTTGACGCCGCGCACCGATGAGACGCCCGAGAGCAGCCGAGGGGCTTCGTTGGCCAGCACGGGGCCGCTCAAGCTGACGTGTCCGTCATTAACCATGACCGAGATGGCGTGTGGGTGCGAGACTGAACGCCCGATCCGGGCGCGTACGCGATTGGTGAGCACGTTGTCCGAAATCTCTTCGCAGCGGAAAAGTTTTCCGCTTTCGGCCAGAGTCCCGTAAATGCGGTGAGTCAGGTCGCGGGACGTGGCGCCCGTCGCGCGAGAGAGCATGCGCGCCGCATGCGCCATTTGATCGCGCGCGAGCGCGCGCCTACGCCGGCCCCGATCGGGGTCGAACATGAACATCAACCCCGCGCCCAATCCCAAGCCGCAGATCCCCATCAGTCCCATCATCTGCGAATTCGTCGCGCCCCGGTTGACGCGCCTGCGCGATCTTTCGCCAAATGGGATGATCGAATTCATCCAATAATTCATCTCATCCTCCTTTCTGTTCCATTTAGTATTTGTTTCTGATCTGGTCCGCAGCGCATCATGTCGATTAAAAGACGCAAGGTGGGCGCCACGTCCGGAGCGGCGGGCGCCTTGCTTGCGCGCTCATTTGAGTGAGACGTAACAAACGAGGATCGAGAATCGCGCCTAAGGCAATCCTCGAACTTCGATCATCTTCGCGGTTAATTTCGGAGGACTGAAATGAAAATTCAATCCGTCAACCCGGCGACCGGCGAGAGGCTGCGCTCTTTCGAGCCTCTCGCGGAGTCGCAGGTTGAAGAGAAGATCGAGAGAGCGGCCGAGACCTTCCGGCGCTACCGGCGTATCGCCATGGCTGCGCGCGCGAGCATGATGACGCGCGCGGCGGAGATTCTCGAAGCGGAGAAAGAGGAATTCGGACGCCTGATGACGACCGAGATGGGGAAGCCTTTGCGGGCGGCAATCGAAGAGGCCGCGAAATGCGCATGGAATTGCCGCTTCTACGCCGAGAATGCGGCTGAGTTTCTCGCCGACGAGACGCCTCCGACGGGTCCGAAACAGGCCTTCGTCCGCTACCAGCCGCTCGGGCCTGTGCTCGCCGTCATGCCGTGGAACTTCCCTTTCTGGCAGGTCATTCGCTTCGCCGCGCCGGCGCTTATGGCGGGCAACGTCTGCCTGCTCAAGCATGCTTCCAATGTGCCGCAATGCGCCCTCGCGATTGAGGACATATTCCGGCGGGCGGGGTTCCCCGAAGGCGCGTTTCAAACCCTGCTTATCGGTTCCGATCAGGTCGAGCGCGTGCTCGACAACCCGCGCGTCATGGCCGTCACGCTCACGGGGAGCGCTCCCGCGGGCAGTTCGGTGGCCAGCGCGGCGGGCGAACGAATTAAAAAGACGGTCCTCGAATTGGGCGGGAGTGATCCTTTCATCGTCATGCCGAGCGCCGACGTCGAGGAAGCCGCTAAAACGGCGGTCAGGGCGCGAGTCATCAACAATGGACAATCGTGCATCGCCGCCAAGCGCTTCATCGTCGCCGAGGAGATCGCCGACGAATTCGAGCGCCTATTCGTCAAGGGAATGGAATCTCTCAAGGTCGGCGACCCGATGGAAGAGACGACCGACGTCGGCCCGCTCGCGACGGCTGACCTTCTCGAGACGCTCGAAGAACAGGTGCAGGAGACCGTGGCGCAGGGCGGCCGCATTCTCACAGGAGGCGAACGGCTGATGCGCGCGGGCAACTACTTCGCGCCGACGATTCTCACGGATATTCCCACAGATTCGCCGGCCTATCTCGAAGAGCTGTTCGGCCCGGTCGCCTCGCTCTTCCGCGTCCGCGACCTCGACGAGGCGATCCGCCTGGCCAATGACACGACCTTCGGCCTGGCCGCAAGCGCCTGGACCAATGACGACGAGGAGCGCGATCGTCTGATCGACGAGATCGAGTCGGGCCTGGTCTTCATCAACGCCATGGTCGCCTCCGACCCGCGATTGCCCTTCGGCGGAATGAAGACTTCGGGCTACGGCCGTGAGCTCTCGCGCGATGGCATTCGCGAATTCGTCAACATCAAAACCGTCTGGATCGGGGAATAGGGAGTGGGGAATGGGGAGTGGGGAGTAGGGAGTAGTATCTTTTTTCCCCATTCCCCATTCCCCATTCCCCATTCCCCATTCCCCACTC
>DATEMG010000290.1:0-5698 GCA_035275805.1 Blastocatellia bacterium | reverse complement strand
CTCGGTCACGCTTCGGAGGTGGCGCGGGCGAGCAAGGTCACGCTTGAAATTGTCGCCGACCGCGCGCCGCTACTGCCCGGCGCTCTCGACCTGGCCGGCCGCAAGATGCTCACTAAAGGCGACAGAGTCAATCGCGAATATGTAGGCGCCGACATAACGATCGACGCCGGCATTTCGAAAGAAATGATCAGCTTACTCTACGACCCGCAGACCGCGGGTGGAATGCTCATCTCAATCGCCGCCGAACGAGCCGAGGCGATGCTGGCGAGATTGCGCGAGACATACGCTGAAGCGGCGATCATAGGGCGCGTTGTTGAATACGGCGGGCGTTCGCTGGTCGTTAACTAGGCTTGAAATTCTGATTTATCCGCAGATATCAAGGTAATGACAGACCCGACAAATTACGATGCGATTGTGATCGGCACGGGCCAGGCGGGAAACCCGCTCTCGAGAGCTCTCGCCGACGCTGGATGGAAGACCGCTGTCATCGAACGCCTGTACGTCGGCGGAACATGCGTCAACGTCGGCTGCACGCCTACGAAAACGATGGTCGCGAGCGCCCGTGTGGCTTACCTCGCGCGGCGCGCGGCGGATTACGGAGTTCACGCCGGCGAAGTGTTGGTCAACATGGTCGAAGTCCGGCAACGCAAACAATCCATCGTCGACAGCTTTCGCAGCGGCGGCCAGCGCGCAATCGAAAATACAAAAAATCTCGACCTGCTATTCGGCGAAGCGAGTTTCACCGGCCCGCGGTCAATCGCCGTGAAAATGAATGACGGCGAACTTAGGCGCCTAACAGCGAACAAAATCTTCATCAACACGGGCGGGCGGCCGGCGGCCCCGCGCGTTGACGGCATCGATCAGATCGCGGTTCTCGATTCGACTTCGATCATGGAGTTGGACGAATTGCCCGAGCATCTGCTGGTTCTTGGCGGAGGCTATGTCGGCCTCGAATTCGGGCAGATGTTCAGGCGCTTCGGCAGCCGTGTGACGATTGTCCAGCGCGCGTCGCAACTGCTTGGGCGCGAAGATCAGGACGTGGCCGACGAGGTCGCGAAGATTTTGGGCGAAGACGGCGTCGAAGTCCTGCTCAATACCGAGGCCAGGCGTGTTGAAAAAGGCGGAGACGGCGAGATTCGCCTGATTGTTCAGACGCCGGAAGGCGCGCTAACACTGACCGGCTCGCATCTGCTCGCGGCGGCCGGGCGCGTTCCGAACACCGAGACGCTGAACCTCTCGTCAGCCGGAATCGAAATCGACAAGAACGGCTTCATAACCTCGAACGAGCGATTGGAGACCTCCGCGCCTGGAGTATACGCGCTCGGCGACGTGAAAGGCGGCCCGCAATTCACTCACATCTCTTACGACGATTACCGCATCATCCGAACCAATCTGATCGAAGGCGGAAACGTGACGGTTAATGATCGATTCGTGCCTTACACGGTCTTCATCGACCCGCAACTCGGGCGGGTCGGTTTGAGCGAATCGGAGGCGCGGGCCAGGGGCTTGAACATCCGCGTGGCCAAGATGCCGATGAGCTATGTGGCGCGCGCGTTGGAGGTGAGCGAGAGCCGGGGCTTTATGAAAGCCGTCGTAGACGCCGATACGAAACAAATTCTTGGCTGCGCCGTCCTGGGCGTTGAAGGCGGCGAGGTCATGGCAATGATCCAGATCGCGATGATGGGCAAGCTGCCTTACACCGTGTTGAAGGATGGAATCTTCGCGCATCCGACGTTGGCGGAGTCGCTCAACAATTTGCTGAATATTTGATCAATGAAAACGCGCCACGTAATGATCATGTGACGAATAAATTCGGCGCCTAAGCGGCGCGTTTTCCGAGGAGAAAAAATGTCAACCGCCCGAATCAAAGGGCCACAATCGATCGACAGAATCGAGGCGACGATCGAGCTGTTTAATCAGGTTCGCGCGCAGACGATGCGGATCGTCGCGCCGCTTGAAATCGAAGACTACGTCGTACAGACCGCCGAATTTATGAGTCCCCCGCGGTGGCACATCGGCCACACGTCATGGTTTTTCGAGACGCTGCTTCAGACATGCCTCCCGGATTATCACGTATATAACGAAGAATATCTTTATTACTTCAACTCATACTATGAAGGCTTCGGACAGCGCATCGAAAAATCGTTGCGCGGCACGCGGTCGCGCCCGACGGTAAAGGAGACCGTCCGCTATCGAAATCACGTTGACGAGGCGATGGCCGAGTTTTTGAAAAAAATCGAGGACCGGCCCGACTTCGAAAAGATTCTCGATCTCACGCGGATGGGGCTGGAGCACGAGATGCAGCATCAGGAACTGCTGGTCTATGACATCAAGCATCTGCTCTGCGAACTTTACGACGCGCCGAAAAACAACTCGCCCGTCCTGTCCGAGACCGTGACCGGAATGGCCGAGGTCGAGGGCGGACTGTTTGCGATCGGCTACGCTGGAGACGATTTCGCCTGGGACAACGAGAAGCCGCAGCACACGGTCTTCCTGCAAGATTTCGCGATTGACCTCGCGCCGGTCAGCAACGGCGACTTTCTCGAATTCATCGACGCAGGTGGTTACGACGATTACCGCTGGTGGTTGAGCGAGGGTTGGGAGACCGTGCAGCGGGAGCGTTGGCGGGCGCCTCTCTATTGGGAGCGGCGCGACGGCCAATGGATGATCCGCGATTTTCACGGCCTGCATCGCGCCGAAGCGAAGGCTGGCGAGCCGGTCTCGCACGTCAGTTATTTTGAAGCGGCGGCCTACGCCAAGTGGGCGGGGAAGCGGTTGCCAACCGAAGCCGAGTGGGAAAAAGCAGCCTGCTTCGATCCGAAAAAGCAGGCCACGCGACAATTCCCGTGGGGCGATGCGGCTCCCGATGTAACGAAGGCGAACCTCTTCGACAATCAGCTCTGGGGCGTCGCGCCGATAGGTTCAATGCCGCAAGGCCGCAGCCCCTATGGCTGCCGTCAAATGATCGGCGACGTTTGGGAGTGGACGACGTCGGATTACGCCCCGTACCCCGGCTTCAAATCCGAATTCGACGAGTACAACGACAAATGGTTCGTCGGGCAAAAAACGCTGCGCGGCGGATCGTTCGCCACGCCGCAAATTCACATCCGGACAACCTACCGAAACTTCTTTCATCCGCCGGAACGATGGATGATCTCAGGGTTCCGCTGCGCGAAGACTTTGTGAAAAGATGAAGATCGCCCGCTCCCAATACGCTTCAGCTCAACTGATCAGCCATCTTCAGGAAGCCCGCGCGCGCCTGCTTGAACTCGTCGCCGATTTGGACGACGGGCAGATGATCGGGCCGCGCCTTGCCGTCGTGAATCCATTGCGCTGGGAGATCGCGCACGTGGCCTTCTTCCAGGAATTCTGGCTCTTACGCCATCTGCGCGGCTTCGACGCGATAAGGCCCGCGCCTCATCTCGACCCTGACAAGCTTTATGATTCGGCCCGCGTGGCTCACGACACGCGATGGGATTTGCCCCTACCTTCGAAGCGGGAGACGATCGCATACATGCGCAGAATTCTCGACCGCGTGATCGAAGAGACGATGAAGAGCGCCGGCGATTTGCGTGACGCCCACGGCTACGACGAAGCGTACTTCCTTGAACTCGCGCTGCTCCACGAGGACATGCATAGCGAAGCGATCGCTTACACGCGGCAGACGCTCGCCGTTCGTAGTCCCGCCTTCAGGCGGAACAGGTCGGCGTCGAACATTCCGGCTGGAGCCGGGACTGCGAATGCCACGAACGCTAAGAACGCGAGACTCGGCGATGCGCAAATCCCCGGCGGCAGATTCAGGCTCGGCGGCGAGGATGATTCAGGCTTCGTCTTCGACAATGAGCAGTGGGCGCACGAAGCCGCCGTCGAGCCGTTTTCGATCTCGCGGACGGCGGTCACGCAAGCCGAATTCGCCGAGTTCGTGAACGACGCCGGTTACCGTCGCCGCGAATTGTGGGGCGATGAGGGCTGGGCCTGGCGCGAGGGCGCGGACGCCGCGCTTCCCATTTACTGGCGTCCCGCTGGCAAAGGCGAATGGGAGCGCCGCGTCTTCGATCAGTGGGTCTTGCTCGAACCCGATCTGCCTGCGATCCATGTCAACTGGTATGAGGCTGAAGCCTATTGCCGTTGGGCCAAACGTCGATTGCCGACCGAGGCCGAATGGGAGATGGCGGCGAGTTGCGAACCGGATGCTGACGGACGCGGCGTCGCGTCGCGCAAGCGGAAATATCCGTGGGGCGATGAACCGCCCGCGCCCGAACGGGCGAATCTGGATTGGCGCGAAGACGGATGCGTCCCTGTAAACGCGGCGATCGCGGGCGACAGCGCGTTTGGCGTTCGTCAAATGATCGGCAATGTGTGGGAATGGACGGCGACCGATTTCGGCCCTTACCCGGGCTTTGCCGTCGGACCTTATAAAGAATACTCCGCGCCCTGGTTCGGCGATCATAAAGTTTTGCGCGGGGGCTGTTGGATGACCCGCTCAAGGCTGATTCGCAACAGTTACCGCAATTTTTATAAGCCTGATCGAAGAGATGTGTGGGCGGGATTCAGGACTTGCAGCGTTTGATTGTGGATTGCGGATTGCGGATTGCGGATTCATAGTTACCTAACACTCAGATGAAAAGAACGACGCCAATTGAGAGAGAGGGTCGGGACCAGACAACGACTGGCAAAAATCAATCCGCAATCCGCAATCCGCAATCCGCATTTCTGAAGATCGGCATTGTCACTCCGGCGCCGCCAGGATCGCGACATGGCAACCGCGTCACGGCGCTGCGATGGGCGGGGATGTTGCGAAGCCTCGGACATCGCGTGGCGATCAATCAAGGCTACGAGGGCGAGTCATACGATCTGCTAATAGCGCTGCACGCGCTCCGCAGCCACGATGCGATTAAACGATTTCATAGTGAGCATCCTGATCGTCCGTTGATAGTCGCGCTGACCGGCACTGACCTCTACCGCGATCTCCCGAAGATCAAAGGGGCGCAAAAGTCGCTCGAACTCGCGAGCCGCCTGGTAGTTCTCCAACCCAAAGCCTTCGACGCGTTGCCGGAACGCTTCCACGCTAAGACGCGAGTCGTTTATCAATCGGTCAAACCGTTTCCTCAAACCAGCAATCCCAGAGTCTCAACCCGCAATTTCCAGGTCTGCGTCATCGGCCACCTGCGCGAAATCAAAGACCCGTTCCGGGCGGCGATGGCGGCTCGCTTGCTGCCCGCTTCATCGCGCGTCCGAATCATCCACGTGGGCGGCGCGATGAACGAAAAGATGGCCGAACGCGCGCGCCGCGAGATGCAGGTCAACCCGCGTTACAAATGGATCGGCGAGCAGCCCCAATGGCGCGTACGACAAATCCTGATGCGCAGCCAGTTGTGAATCCATTCCTCCCGCCTGGAGGGCGGGGCAAATGTTATCTCCGAGGCGATTGTCGCGGGAACGCCGGTCATCGCCTCGCGTATAGCGGGCAATATCGGTCTGCTGGGCGAGGATTACGCCGGATATTTTTCGACCGGCGATAATCGAGGTCTGGCCCGTTTGATGGCGCGGGTGGAAAGCGATTCGGAGTTCCTGGCCGAATTGAAATCGCATTGCGAGCGACTGAAGAGCCGGTTCAGCCCCGAACGCGAACTAGCGGCATTGAAACGATTGATCAGAAAATGAAGCGGAGCCATGTGTGGCGCGAGTTGTTTACTCG
>DATEMG010000289.1:0-2606 GCA_035275805.1 Blastocatellia bacterium | reverse complement strand
GAACCACCCGCCAATTGAAGGCCCAGATGGAAGAGGCCGAGCGGAACCTGGCTGATTACAGCAAAAACAACAACATCTTCTTCTCGACCGACGAGAAGCAGAATCTGGTCGTCGGCAAACTTGCCGATCTTTACGACAAAGCGCTTAAAGCCGAAGTGAACGCTAATTCCAAAGCGTCGCTTTATGACGAGGTTCAGGAGGGCCGCGTCACCCGGCTGCCCGAAGCGTTCTCGGACCCGGGAATAATGCTAAATCAATCCAAATTGGGCGGTCTTCGGATCGAGCTTGCGCAATTGACCGCCACCTTCGGCCTGGAAAACCCGAACGTCCTCAAAGTGCAAAATCAAATCAGGGAGCTGGAGCGGCTGATTGCGGAGAGCACGAAAAACCTGGGGGACCGCCTGAAGGCTGAGTCCGAGCGCGCCGGCCGCGAAGAGAAATTGCTCAAGGACTCTTTCGAGGTCGCCAAGTCAGAGGCCGTGCAGCAGAATCAGGCCGCGATCAAATTCAACATTCTCAAACAGAATGTCGACACGACAAAAGCGCTCTACAACGACTTTCTGCAAAAGACCAACCAGGCCCAGATCGAGCAGCGGCAGGAGGCCAATGACCTGCGCATCATCGACCCGGCGCGCGCGCTCCCCATAGGCCCCCGGCGCGCGCGCGCGATCTTCATAGGGCTGTTGTTGAGCCTGGCTGCCGGCGTCGGATTGGCGCTGCTGCTCGAATATCTCGATAACACCGTCAAGAGCGTCGAAGACGTGGCGCACGCGGCTCAACTCCCGACGCTGGCGTTGATCCCTTCGATGGACGCCGACGCGAAGCCGTCATTGGTTCGTCGCCGCTCGCTCCGGTCTCGACCGACCCTGGTCCCTTCGATGAACGCCACAGCGAAGCGGGCGGCTGCAGAGAAAAAGAGCGACGGGCAAAAGGCGCCAGAATCAGGATCCGACGAATTTGGCGGCGTCTGGGGGCTGCTCGCCCGTGGCATGCAGCCGGTGGGTGATGATCTGGCGGCCTTGGGAACGCTTTCGCCAGTGGTCGAATCCTACCGAATGCTCAGAACGTCCATCCTGCTTTCGACCGCCGGCGCGCCGCCGAAGACCATTCTGATCACGAGCAGCCAGCCGGGCGAAGGCAAGACCACGACTGCGGTCAATACCGCGATTTCGCTCTCTCAGCTCGGCGCGTCCGTCCTGTTGATCGACGCCGACCTGCGACGCCCCGCGGTTCACCTGGCTTTCAAAATTCCGCACATCCGCGGGATCTCGAATTATCTGTCTGGCCACATGCCGATCGAGGACCTGATCGTGAAGGTTCCCATTCCCAACCTCTCTGTGCTTCCGTGCGGACCGATTCCGCCCAACCCGGCCGAGTTGATCAGCTCCGAACGCATGAAGGAACTGATCCGCTCGCTTAGCCAGCGGTTCGATCACGTTCTGATCGATTCGCCGCCGCTGATCAGCGTAACCGATCCGGTCATTATTTCCACCATGGTTGATGGCTCGATCCTCGTGGTTCAGGCGGGCAAGTGCACACGGGAATTGGTGCGCCGTGCGCGACGGGACCTGGCCGTGGCCGGCGCGCGCGTCTTCGGCGTCGTGCTCAACAACGTCAATGTCAAACGCGAGGGCTACGACGATTATGAATACATCCGCTACACCAGCGGTTACGACTACGGGCGCCGGGAGGCTCCAGTTGAATCTGCCAGATAGACCGCTGGTTTCGATTCGCGCAGGAAATAAATTCGCCGCGGTCGATCTAAAATCGCTGTGGGCTTACCGCGAGCTGCTCTATTTCCTGACCTGGCGCGATGTCAAGGTCAAGTATAAGCAGACTGCGCTCGGAGCTGCCTGGGCTGTCATCCAACCGCTCTTCACGATGATCGTCTTCTCGATCTTCTTCGGCAAACTCGCGGGTCTGCAGTCGGACGGAATCCCCTACCCGCTTTTCGCCTACGCCGCGCTGATGCCTTGGCACTTCTTCTCGAACGCGGTAACCAGCAGCGGCAACTCTCTGGTCGGCAGCGCCCACCTGATCACAAAAGTCTATTTCCCCCGAATGATCATTCCGACCGCGGCGGTCGCCGCCGGTCTGATCGATCTGATGATAGCCTTCGGCGTCCTGATTGTCCTGATGATTTATTACAGCGTCGGCCTGACCTGGAACCTGTTGATGGCCCCGGCGCTGATCATCCTGATCGCGCTGTTGGCGGTCGCCGTGGGAATGTGGACGTCGGCGCTGAACGTGAAATATCGAGATATTCGTTACGCGCTCCCGTTCGCGATCCAATTGACAATGTTCGCCACGCCGATCATCTATCCGGTCAGTATCGTGCCGGAACAATGGCGTTGGACGCTAAAACTCAACCCACTGACGGGAATCATCGAGGGGTGCCGCGCGTCATTCTTCGGACGGCCTTTCGATTGGCCGGCGCTGGCAATCTCCGCCGCGATCACTGCGGCGCTTTTGGTTTACTCCACTTGCCATTTCAGGCGGGTGGAGCGCACGTTCGCTGACATAGTTTGAATGTGTCTTACACTCCCGGCGCTTCCGGTTCACTTCCGCCGGGAGGCAATTCCTCTGAATTGAGATTCGGCAGGTCT
>DATEMG010000288.1:0-3792 GCA_035275805.1 Blastocatellia bacterium | reverse complement strand
GAACCGCCGCCTGAATAAGGAAGCCCATCTCTCGCAAAGGCGCGAAGGCGCAAAGGCGCCGTCATTTATTTCTCAAAAACCATCGGGCGGGGCTACGAACTCTTTTAATCGTTCTTCTGCTTTACCTCGTCTTCCGGCTCGATGATGTTGCACTTCTTTTTGAAATTGAGGAGCTTCGCCGAGAACGTGCCCTTGTTCGTTTTGGCCACCAGTCGCAGGGGCGTTCTCTTGTTGTCGTCGCTCACCCACATGGTCATCTCGCCCTGGAGCTTGTTGAAATAGCGGCCCAGGCCGAAGAGCTTCGGTTCAAGCTTGACGGTCTTTACCATACCGCATTCGGTCTTGAGACTCTCGCGTTTGCCGACGAGGACTTCAAACTGGTAATTCGCTTCGTCCACGCTGACGGGAAAGCTGAGCATCTGGCCCTCGTTCAGTTTTTGCAACCGCACGAAATAGATCGCCGAAAGCAGGCCGAGCATCCCATCCTCGCGCGGCAGCGGCTTGGCGCGCGGCGGCGCGTCAGGTTTGGCCAAATCGGTGGTCAGGTATCTGACCTGCTGTTCGGCGCGGTCGAAGATGGTGGATTGGACGACGTGTCTTTTGCCTTCCTTCTCCTCTTTGAAGCTGACCCGCGCCGAAAAATCGCGAAGATCGACGAGCGTCTCGAAGCGGTTGCGCACGTCATAGCCTACTAGCGCGGTGAGCATGCCTTTCGACACCGCGGTCGCGCGCAAACGCAAAAGCTGTTCGTCGGGCGCGGGCGTAAACGCAGTGTTCATCCCTTCGATCAAAGGGGCAGGGGCCTTCTGTTGATCGCCTGCCGCCGCAACGGAGTTTTGAGAGTTTGTGACTGCGCCCAGATTCTCGAGCGTCAAGACGCCGAGTGAGGCGTTAAAGAGCGGGAAGCGCGAAATTTTGACCTCGTATTCGAGCTTTTCGCCGGCCGGGATCGGAAAAGAATTTTTGAAATCCCGTTGCAACGTGGCGAGAGGGTAGGTCGGCGCCGCCGCGCTGGGGCTCGCTGCCTGTTGTTTGTCTGCCTGATCCTGTCCTGCCTGCTGGGCGCCGATCCGACCGGCGCAGAGTGGCGCGAGGAGAGCAATAGCTAGTAGTGAAGTGATGAGTGGTCTTTTCATATGTGTCCCAGGTGATCGGCGCGGGCGGTGATCGATGGACGTTCGCTACCGCTCGCGGCGCTGATTCAAAATCAAAAAAAGACTCCGGCCGCCTTCAGCGATAGGGCGGCGATGACGATAGCGAGACCGAATGCGGCGCGGTATTCGCGGTGGCGCATATATTGCTGCGGATCGAAGCGTTGCGTCCGGCCGTTTCTGTAAGGAGTCACGCGCGGGACGAAAAACGGGACGTTGGCCGCCCAGGTTTCATAATCGCCGGCGAAGAGCACGCGCACGTGAGCAGCCTCCGCCTGCATCACCGGCAGGTAGACCGCCAGGAAGAGCGCCATCAGCCACAGGCCCAACCATAAACTGCCGCCGCAGACTGCGCAGCCGCTCGCCATTATGAAACTGCCGAAATAGAGCGGGTTCCGCGTGAATGCGTACGGGCCGCTCACCGCCAACTCGGCGTTCTTCCGCAGATGGCCTGATGCCCACGCGCGAAAGATCACGCCGCATAAGGCGATTGGAAGGCCGACCGCAAGTGACCACCACGTCGGCCTGGAAAAAACGACGAAAAGGATGGCCGTGAAAAATCCGACCGGAACGCGCAGCCGCTGGATCAAAAACCGTAGACTGTAATCCGTTGCCCGTTCGCTCATATTCATATTCGCTCTGATAAAGCTGTGGGAGCGCAATCCGCAATCCGCAATCTCTCTTCGATCCCACGCCACACGTTCTCGACTGGAATCTTCATGCACGAGGTGTGATCGCAACTGCGGCGATAACAATCGACGCGGCAATCGAGGTCGAAGCGTTCGACAACGACGTCGTCCGGCGTGAACGGCCCGTTGCGGCGTGACGCGGTCGGGCCGAAGACGGCCACGATTGGCGTCCGGGCCGCCGCCGCGATGTGCATCGGCCCCGTGTCCCCGCCGACGAAGAGTTTCGCGCCTCGCGCCAGCGCGAAGAGTTGCTTTAGCGTGGCGGCGAGAGGGGTCGCCGCGTTCGCGCGCGAATGATCAACCACGGATTGCGCCAGCCCCTCTTCGCCGGGGCCGTAAGTCACGACTGAGCGCACCGCGTAAGCTTCCCACAGCCGGTCAGCGATTGCGCCGAACCCATCGGCGCCCCATAGCTTGGTCGGCCACCCGCCGCCAGGGTTGAGGATCGCGAAGCGCCCGTCGAATCGCTCGATTTGCTCTTCGGCGAACCGTTCGTCTTCGCCCGACAGGGCGATTGGGAAACAGTACTCTCCCGACACGTCGCAGCCTAGATGTTCGACAAGCTTCAGATTCTTTTTGATCACGTGATCGCCGTCATCGACCGCCACGCGCTCGGTCAGCATAAAGGCGCTCGCCGGTTCGCGCAAAGCCTCACGGGCGAACCCGATGCGGCGCGGGATTCTCGCGAGCCGGGCGACCATCGCCGATTTGAGCAGCCCCTGAAAATCGAGCGAGAGGTCGAATCGCGCTTTGCGCAGTCCGGCCATCGCCTTGCGGATCGCGAGCTGCGTCTCGACATTCATCAGGCTCCTCCGCCAACCGCGCAGATCGAGTTCGATCAATTCGTCCAGCAGCGCGCAGCCTCGCAGCAACTGCGCCGCGCCGCCCTGCTCGACGGCCCAGGCGATGCGCGCGTCGGGCATCGAACGCCGCAGCGCCGCGAGCGCGGGCAGCGCGTGAACGACGTCGCCGATGGCGCCGAGCTTGACGATCAGTATCCGCATGGAGCCTTTTTCTCTCTCAAAGAATCGCGCCAGATCATTATTTTATCGATTGATGAAACACGGGAGGCTTTAGCTGTGGGAATTCAATCTTGCCAAAGAGCTCTGGAAACACCGTCTTCGCCTCCGGCTTTTGCAAACCGGTTCCGTCAATGAAAGTCCAATTTTCCTTATCGATTGACGCGACTCCTAGCAAAAATGAGTCTCGCGTCAGATAGCCACCCGGCGCTTTCATTTTTAAAACGTACTCAACAATAACAAACCTTTCAGAGCCAATTTTCACGACATCCCTGATTGTTCCTATAGGGGCCGAAATAAAGTCATACCCATCCGTCTTCATCTCTCTCATGCCTTTTTCCAACATCTGCTTCATTTTTTCTTTACCACCCGCAAGCTCAACCGTTTTAGGGTAGGTAAGATCGATTAATCTGTCAAAATTACCAGAGATCATGGATTGGGTAAGTTCTTCCGCCCGCCCCTTTAACTGACTGACATCTCCTTGACATCCGATGGAGAGTGAAAGCGACAGAAGCCATAGCGCGTTTAACGCCATTACTTTCATAAATCTGCCCATCAGAACCTCACTTACTTTGGTTTTCTTTTTACTCTCAGCGCGCGAAATCTCGTTTATCGTTCACGCCGCGTCTTCACACATGTGTAAAACCCATCGCGCCGCGTCCAGCAAATTCTCGGCGACATAATCCGGCTGTCGGGGCCAATCTCGGCGCAGATTTTCATATTCTTCACGTCCGTATCCAGTCATCACCAGCACGCCCCGCGCGCCCACGGCGTGGCCTGCCTCGATGTCCCGATAGCGGTCTCCGATGGCGTAACATCGATTGAGATCCAGATTGAAATCCCTGGCCGCCTTTTCGGCCAGACCGGGCCTGGGTTTGCGGCAATCGCAATCGAGTCGATAGGGCGGCGATCCGTAATCAGGGTGATGCGCGC
>DATEMG010000287.1:0-3869 GCA_035275805.1 Blastocatellia bacterium | reverse complement strand
TCGTCGGCGACGAAACGCTGGCAGAGTTTGCGCGAAACGAATTTCGCCGTCGACGGATGCTTCGACATAACGTCGAGCGCGCGCAACCCGTCTTCGATCCCGCCGCCGGAGGCGATGCGGGTTCCGAGCACGATCTTTTCGCCGCGGTCGTGAACGCGCGGCCGGAAGGTGAAAGCCATGTTGCCAGGCGGCCCTATGGTCCAACCGGTGAAGCATCGCGCGACCTCGATCACGTCTTTCTGAGTGTAACCGCCATCGACTCCGAGCGTGTGCAGTTCCATCAATTCGCGCGCGTAATTTTCATTCAGCCCCGGACGTCGACGTTGCGGCGCCGGATTGCCGTCGGCGTCGAACTTCGGCGGCGGAGCGGGCTGCTCCATCTGGCTCATGAAGTTGTCGAGGTAATAGAGCATCGCCGGGCTTTGCGCCACCGCAGTGAGCAAGTCTTTGAATTTGCCTAGCGCGTGGGGGCGGATCACGTCGCGCTCATAGGAGGTCAGCAGCCAGCGGGCGGCGTCCTTCTGGCCGAAGACGTTGAAGTGGTTGAACCAGAAATCGACCATCACCTCCTGCAACTGCTTCTCGCTGAAGATGGCGCGCAAAAGTTTCGCCTGCTGCAATTCGCGCAGCGGCTGCTGCGGGTCGCGCGCGGGCGACTGCCGCCTCGCCGCTGGTTGCTGGGGCTTTGGTTGAGGCGTCATCGATGGTTGCTGCGGAGCCATCTGCTGCTGCGGCGCCGGTTGCTGCGACGTCTGTGGCTGCGTCGATGGTTGTTGCGTGGTCATCTGCTGCTGCGGCGTCTGTGGCTGCGTCGATGGTTGTTGCGGAGCCATCTGCTGCGGTGTCGCCGGTTGCTGGGGCGTCTGTGGCTGCGTCGATGGTTGCTGCGACGTCATCTGCTGCTGCTGCGCTTGTTGTTGAGATTGCGGCTGCATCGATTCGCCAGGGCTGGCCTTCTCGACTTTCTCCGGTTCCCCGTCCGGCGCAGACAATGGTTTGGCCGCCAAAGGAGGAGTAGGAGTTGGAGTCGGAGTCGGTTGCGGGCGAGCAGGCGGCGGTTCGAAGGTCTGCAAAATTTCAAACTGGGTCATTTGAAGAGTGCTGAGAGCCGATAATGGCCGCGAGAGAAAGTCGTCGGACAGACCTTCAGGGTGGAGCAACTCTTCGATGTATAGCTCTATGCCCATCCGCCGCACGCGCTCGATGTCGCCAGGGCGCGGGCCGAAGCTGGCGCGATTGAGCAGGTGCAAAATCTTCTGTTCTTCGGTCAATTGCGGGGTCGAGGCCGTCGCGCGCCGGCTGCGTCCGGACGTCGAGACGTTCGCGGGCAGCGGGATCAATCGCTCGTCTACGAAAGCCCCGGCGGGCAGATCGGGTTTGAGCGGGGCGACGGGCGCCGCCGGCGGATTGGCCGGAGGTTGTTGAGCCGCGAACGGAATTGCAAAGACAAGCGCGAGCGCAAGCCCGACGAGCAGAAGAGACAGTGAACGAACGCGATGAATCGTGTGCATGCTCATCTCATTTTTCCTTTGCATTTGTGTCGCGGGGGAACGGTAATCATATCACCGTAAGCGATCATCGGTAAGTAGACAAAACTGTTCCTCGCTGCTACCCCGCGCGATGTGATACTGTGTGCGCGACCTGGTTATGCGTACTGTTCAGATTAACCATAGCGAAGACCAACAGGAATGGGGTCGCGGCGCCTCACGCGCGGAAGATTCCTCCGGCAAGCTATACGCGTTTGCTCCGCTCGACCGCTACACCTTCAAACAACGGCTGATCATTCGATTCGCCGGGGTGGCGCTTTACTTGCTGGTGCGAGCCATCGGAGCGACCTTGAAATTTGAAGTCAGGGGGTGGGAGCATCACACCGACCGCGAGCCGCTGGTCTACTGCTTCTGGCACAATCGCATTCCGATCGCCACTTATTTCTGGCGACATCGCGGCATCGTCGTGATGTCGTCGCGCAGCTTCGATTCGGAATACATCGCGCGTTTCATCCAGCGGTTCGGCTACGGCGCGGCGAAAGGCAGCTCGACGCGAGGCGCGCTCTCCGGGCTGATTCAGATGATCCGCGCCGTCAGATCGGGCAAGAGCGCGGCCTTCACCGTGGACGGCCCGCGCGGGCCGATTTACGAAGCGAAGCCTGGCGCTTTGCTGCTGGCCAAGAAGACCGGCGCGGCGATCCTGCCTTTCTCGATCTCGCTCGACCGCTGCTGGCGGCTGCCGAGTTGGGATCGGATCGAGATTCCCAAACCCTTCGCGAAGGCTCACGTCGTCATCGGCGAGCGGATCTACGTGAAGGACGCCGACGACGAGGCCGAACAGCGGCGATTCCAACGCGCGCTCGACGAACTGCGCGAACGCGGCGACGCGCTCGCCGGAAGCCATTCTTGACAGCCCCGGAGGCCAATCTTAGAATCGCCGTTCGGTCCCATCAGAATGGGACTCATAGGACTCATGGGAAATATAGGACTTCATAAAACCGGCAAGTCCCATAAATCCCATAAGTCCCATAAATCCTATGAGTCTAATTCATGACGCTCACGAAAATTCCCGAGGAGAGAACAATTTGTACAGCGAAGAATTGTCAGGAGATATAGCCGCGCCGAGGCCCGTTCCGATGGCGCGCACGATCACCGCCACTGCAGCGACTTTCATCGTGCCGGGCCTCGGCCATGCGCTTTTGGGCAAGGTGGCGCGCGGCGCGATTATCGGCGGCGTCATCATAGTGATGTTCGCGCTCGGCTTCGCGATGGAAGGCCACCTTTACAAACCCGACCCGAACGAATGGCTGACCTGGTTCTTCAGCTTTCTGAACGCCGGAATGGGGCTGCCTTATCTGGTTTGCGTCCTGGCCGATTGGGGAGTTCAGATCACTCCTGGACAGGCGGCGAAGGTCACGTTTGAATACGGCAACACATTTCTCTGCGTCGCGGGCGCGTTGAACATGCTGGCGGCGATGGACGCTTACGACATCGGGATCGGGAGGAAATCATGACGCATTTTACGGCCCTGGTCCTATTCAGCTTACTGGTCTCGGTGGCGTTCGCCACGCTCTCTTCCGAGCATCACACCACGCAGGAGAAAGTCAAATACGGCGCGAAAGTTTTCGGCTATTTCGTGGGCGTCGGATTTCTGATTGCGTGGGCGCTCTATCGTCTGCCGATCTGAATATACGAATTTAGGAGTAGGGGGAAACGCGGAACACACGGAAGAGGTCGAGGATCGAGGATCGAGGATAGAAGATCGAGGATCGAGGATCGAAATGGATCCTTCGCGATTTTCTATCTTCCATCTTCGATCCTCGAACTTCTTTCGCGTATTCCGCGTTTTCTATGTTTTTGGTCATCTCGTTATCCCGACAAATTGTGAGGTGAGACTATGGAATGGTTAACAATAAAGGTCGCGCTGGCTATAGGCGCGGTGTTGTTGATCGGACTTTTGCTGGTGGTATGGAAGTTTTTCGCCAAAGTATTCAAGCATGTCGTGATTATGCTGCTCATCGGCGCGGCTGGCTCGGCGTTCTATTATTACCGCTCGCTCCCACCGCCTCCGCCGTTTTACGTTGGCAAACATGCTTATATGAAAGAAAACGGAGATTACATCGGCGTCGTCGAAGGGCAGGCGGAGGACAGCCGACGCGGCGCGGTCTGGATCGTTCGGCCTGTGGGAGGCCATCCGCAGAAATACTCCAAGTCTCGCGTGACGTTGAAAGATAAGATGGAGCTTAAACCGGAGCAGGCTCCGGCGCCCGAGAGCAAACCGGCCCCGGACAAAGTGGATAAGAAGAAAAATTAGAGATTTGACGGCATGGCGCGCGGCGGTTGAGGCCGGTTTGGCGATTCAGACTGGCGTCGTTTAGACTA
>DATEMG010000286.1:0-2797 GCA_035275805.1 Blastocatellia bacterium | reverse complement strand
GGGAGTGGGGAATGGGGAATGGGAATGGGGAAAAGATCCTATTCCCACTCCCCATTCCCCACTCCCCACTCCCTCTCTTACACATCCTTCCCCACAATGATCGAAGCTTATGCGAGCCAAACGCAGTCTCGGGCAGAATTTCCTCGTCGGCTCGCATTACCCTCGCCGCATCGTTGATTCGGTGGCGCCACGGGCGGGCGAGACCGTAGTCGAAATCGGGCCGGGGCGCGGCGCTTTAACCGGCTTGCTCCTCGAAAGCGGCGCCCGCGTCATCGCCATCGAACTCGACCCCGAATTGATTCCGGACCTGTCGGGGATGTTTTCGGGCCTCGAAAATTTCCGGCTGATAGAGGCCGACGCGCTGAAGGTCGATTACTGCGACCTGATCGCGCCTGACCTCTCGGCGAGGGTGGTCGCGAATCTGCCTTATTATATTTCGACGCCGATACTGCAGCGTCTGATTGAACATCGTCGCTGTCTCAGCGATATGACGCTGATGTTGCAGCGCGAAGTGGTCGAGCGGATTACGGCGCCTCCCGGCGGCAAGGAGTACGGTTTCTTATCGGTGCTCGCGCAGTTTTATTGCGAGGTCGAAAAGCTCTTCGACGTTCCGCCTGGCGCGTTCCGCCCGGCGCCTAAGGTCCATTCGAGCGCGCTACGGCTGCGCCCGCGCGTGCGGACGGCTGCGCCTGTCGATGACGAGGCTTTGATGGTCGAACTGACGAAGACGCTCTTTGCGCAGCGCAGAAAGACCATCCTCAACAATTTGCGCGCCGGCCTGAACAGACTGGGTTTGACTGGCGAATCCGAGGCCGCCGAATCGCTGTCTTTCTGTGGACTCGACCCGAAACGGCGCGCCGAAACGCTGTCCGTCGAAGAGATCGCGCGGTTAGCCGATGCTATAACGGCGCGGCGCGCGTAGGACGGGCGCCCCGCGCTGCAGCGGCATCGATCACGGACGCGGGCGGGGAATAACCTCCCCTGCCCGCTCGGCGCTGTTCCCCGCGCCATTTTGGGCTATACTTAGGGCTATTAATTAGAAGGCGGAAACGACTAATGGACATGGGCAAATTACAAATCACACCTCTGGGCGGCCTCGGGCAGTTCGGAATGAACATCACCGCGTTCAGGTACGACGGTCAGATGATCATCGTCGATTGCGGGATGATGTTTCCCGACGAGGACTTGCTTGGCGCCGACATCGCGATTCCCGACCTCACCTACATCGAGGACCATCGCGATGAACTGGTCGGCATAGTCTTGACGCATGCGCACGAAGACCACGTCGGCGCGCTGCCTTTCGTGCTGCAATTGGTGGACGTACCGATCTACGCTACCCAATTCACATTCGCGCTGGTCGAGGGCAAGTTGCAGGAGTTCGGCCTGCTCGACAAGGTCGACTTGCGGACGATCAAACAGCGGCAGAAATTCACGCTCGGGCCATTCGAGATCGAGTTCATTCATGTCTCGCATTCGCTGATCGAATGCGTCGCGCTGGCGATCCGCACCCCGGTAGGCGTCATTGTGCATACCGGCGATTTCAAGGTCGACGACACCCCGGTGATCGGCGGGCCGATTGACCTGAGCAGGTTGACGGCTTACGGCGACGAGGGCGTTCTGGCGCTGTTGGCCGATTCGACCAACGTCGAGCGCGAAGGCCGCACCGGGTCGGAGAAGGCCGTCATCCCGGCCTTCGATAAAATCTTTGACGGAGCCGCGGGGCGCGTCATAGTCTCCTGTTTCGCCACCAGCATTCACCGTTTGCAGATAGTCTTCGACCTGGCCGCCGAAAGGGGGAAGGCCGTGGCCCTGGTTGGCCGCGCGATGATCCGCAACGTCGAGACGGCGATGCGCTACGGATACCTCGACGTGGAGGAAGGACAGCTCGTCAGCCCAGCGCAGGCCAGGAGGATGGCGCCGAGCGACGTCTGCCTGCTGGTCACCGGCAGCCAGGGAGAGCCGATGTCGGCGCTCGCCAGAATGTCCGTCGATTCGCACAAGGAAGCCAGCGTGCTGAAGGGCGACACGGTGGTGATTTCCGCGCGCCAGATCCCGGGCAATGAGCGGGCAATCTCGCGGATGATGAACCACCTCTTTAAGAAGGACTCCCACGTGATCGACTCGAGCATCGCGAGGATTCACGTCTCGGGCCACGGTCGCGAAGGCGACCTGAAGATCATGTACGACGCCGTGCGGCCGAAATTCCTGATCCCGATCCATGGCGAAACCCGCCAGCTCTACCGCCACGCCGAAGCCGCGCGCAAATGGGGCCAGTCCCGCGACCGCATTGTGCTCGCCGAAAGCGGCGACATCATCGAGCTTGACGAAAACAGCGCGAAGGTCGGCGACAAAGCCCCCGTAGGCCGCACGCTGATAGACGATTCGGGCACAGGCCGGATAGACGAGCTGGTGCTGCGCGATCGGAAGCATCTCGCTTACGACGGAATCGTGCTGCCCATCGTCGCCATCAATAAGGCGTCGGGAGAAATGGAGTCCGCCCCCGAAGTCATTCAGCGAGGGCTGGCTCTGAGCGACGACGGCTCCGATTTCTTGTACAGGGCCAGAGTAGTCGTCGGCGAGACGGTGGCCAACGCCACCCACGAAGAGCGCGTAGACTGGTCAGTCATCAAGGAGAAGATCCGACTTGACCTCAAACGGCATATTCAGAGAGAGACCGGGCGCAGGCCGATGATCATCCCGGTCGTGTTAGAGGTGTAAATGTGCGGTACAGTACGGGGAGCGTCAGCGACCTGAGCATAGATCATGATGTCTTATGATCTATGCTCAGGTCGCTGAC
>DATEMG010000285.1:0-2537 GCA_035275805.1 Blastocatellia bacterium | reverse complement strand
TCGCCCTGCTGGAAGAGAAGCGCGGCGTCCAAAAAGGCTTCGATTACATAACGCCGACGCGCGTGCTGCTCACCTACGACCTTCCGCTAAACGAGATCGTGCTCGACTTCTTCGACCGTCTGAAATCGGTCTCGCGCGGTTACGCCTCGCTCGATTATCATCTGGCTGGCTACCGCGAATCCGACCTGGTGAAGCTGGACATGCTGGTCGCCGGCGATCCTGTAGACGCGCTCTCGCTGATCGTGCATAAAGACGCCGCCTACACGCGCGGGCGCTCGCTGGTAGAGAAGATGCGCAAGCTCATTCCGCGGCAAATGTTCGAGGTGCCGATCCAGGCCGCCATCGGCTCGCGCGTCATCGCCCGCGAGACGATCAAGGCGATGGGCAAAAACGTCCTGGCCAAATGCTACGGCGGCGACATCACGCGCAAGCGCAAGTTGCTCGAAAAGCAGAAAGAGGGCAAGAAGCGCATGAAGCGCGTCGGCAAGGTCGAAATTCCGCAGGAAGCTTTTCTGGCTGTGCTCAAGGTAGATGACTGATGAAAGTGGTCAGATGTCAGATGTCAGATGTCAGTGAAGAGATCAAAACTGACATCTGACATCTGACATTTGTTTCCCGAGGAGATTGAATGCCTGAAGCTTTTGACGTCACCGTTATCGGCGCGGGGCCTGGAGGTTATGTCGCTGCCATCCGCGCCGCGCAGGTCGGTTTGAAAACAGCGATCATCGAGAAAGATAAAGACCTCGGCGGCACCTGTCTGTTGCGAGGCTGCATCCCAACCAAAGAGCTACTCCACGCCGCCCACGTTTACGACCTGGTCAATGACCCCACGGAATTCGGCGTCAGCGTCGAAGGATTCAAATTGCATTTCGACAAGGTCATGGCCCGCAAGAACAAGGTTGTAAGCAAGCTCTCCAAAGGCGTCGATTTTCTGATGAGGAAGAACAAGATCACCGTCTTCAAAGGCGCCGGCAGGTTCGAAGGCAAAGGCCGCGTGACGGTGAGAGATTCGGCCGGACATACGCGCGAGATTCCCACCAAGAACGTGATCATCGCCACGGGGTCGGCCCCGCGCCTTCTCCCGGGATTGGAGATCAAGGCGCCGCGCATTGTGACCAGCGACGAGCTTCTCGATTTCGACCATGTTCCGAAATCGATGATCGTGCTTGGCGCGGGCGCGGTCGGCGTCGAATTCGCGTCGGTATTCAAACGGTTCAGCGCGGATGTGACAATCATAGAGATGCTGGACCGGCTCGTGCCGATTGAAGACGAAGAGATCTCCGCCGAGTTGCATCGGGCGTTCCGCAGGCGCGGCATCGCCTCGCTCGTCGGCGCGCGCTTCGAATCGGCCAAAGTAAACGAAGGCGGGGTCGAGGTGACCTACACCGGCGCGGACGGCAAACGCGGGACGATCAGCGCCGAGACGCTACTCGTCGCAGTGGGACGCCGCCCGTACACCGACGGCCTCGGCCTCGAAAACACGAAGTGCGAAGTCGACCGCGGCTTCATCAAGGTCGACAAATTCATGCGCGCAGCCGAGCCGAACGTCTACGCGATCGGCGATGTTGTCGCGACGCCCCTGCTGGCGCACGTGGCGTCGAAGGAGGGCTGCCTGGCCGCCGAACACATCGCGGGGCGCGATCCACACCCGATCAATTACGACCATGTGCCCAATTGCACTTATTGCGAACCCGAAATCGGCAGCGTCGGGCTGACCGAATCGAAGGCCAAAGAGCGCGGCTACCAGGTGAAGGTAGGCAAATTCCCGTTCTCCGCCCTCGGCAAGGCGATGATTTTGGGCGAGACCGAGGGCTTCGTCAAAGTCGTCACCGACGCCAAATATGACGAGGTGCTCGGAGTTCACATCATCGGCCCGCACGCCACAGACTTGCTGGCCGAAGCCTGCGTGGCGATGGGGTTGGAAGCCACGGCCGAAGAACTAGGGCATATAATGCATGCGCATCCGACGCTCTCGGAGGCGGTGATGGAAGCCGCCGAAGCGACGCATGGGATGGCGACGAGCATTTAAGCGGTCGATTTTAGGTTTTGAGGTATTTTCATTTTCCATATTACGTTTGCCATTTGTCATTGTCCGCAACCGCAGAAGGTAACCAATGACAAATGGCAAACGTAATATGGAAAATGGGAGATTAGGTAATAGCTTAGGAGAGAATGAATGGCCACAGACGTTTTAATGCCTCAGATGGGCGAGTCCATTACTGAGGGAACAGTTGTTAAATGGTTGAAGAAGGTCGGCGAAACGGTGCAGCGCGACGAGCCGTTGTTGGAGATTTCGACCGACAAGGTTGACGCTGAAATTCCGGCGCCTGCGGCGGGCGTGGTGACGGAGATTTTGGCTAAGGAAGGTGACACGGTCGCGGTCAATTCCGTGCTCGCCCGCTTAGGGGAGGCCGGCGAAGTTGGGGCGGGAGCGTCCGCCGCCGCCGCCGCCGCCGCGCCCGCGCCGACGCCTGCAGCGCCTCGCCAGGTAGAAGCGCCGCCTGCGCAAGCCGACGGGGATTCGAGGCCCTTGCCGT
>DATEMG010000284.1:0-6149 GCA_035275805.1 Blastocatellia bacterium | reverse complement strand
AACCGGCGTTGGGCGAATACCTCGGCTGTCGAAGCGAATCCCACACACAACAGGATCACCACAGCCAGAGCCGCCGGGGCTGATCTCGTAGAGTCCCACGATTTAATCTTTTTTTTCATAACACTCTCTCACATCTGGCCTTTTTTTTCTGGCCTTTGGTTTCGCCTGGGACTGAAGCCGGCGCCCCACAAGATCCCAAGCGAGATTGAACTTGCAAGGGGAGATGAGGAATTATTGTGCTTATTGACGGCTCAAGTGTATGATTCAGGTCGCCTCTTGTAAAGACAAAAGTGTCCGGAGCATTTATAATATCACTCCGAAATATCGTAATTTAGCTGTGCGGAGTTAAAGAATAACTTTGAGTGTTGCGCAATCATATTGATAAATTCTGGTTGGGTGTTGATGGAGGCGGGACCAATTGTCGCGCGGTTATTCTCGGCGCGGGCGACGAAGTACTTGGAGAAGGGGGCGCCGAAGCCGCAAATCATATTCGCGTAGGGACGGCCGCCGCCGTCAATCACGTCGTACAGGCCGTGGATCAGGCTTGCAAGCAGGCCGAGATCGAAATGACAAAGGTCGGCGCCGCCTGCATCGGACTTGCCGGAGTCTCCCACCCCGATCACCACCGACAGATGCTCGCCGCCTTGAAAGAGGCTTTGCCCATTCCCGACATTACGCTCGAAACCGACGCGCGAGTCGCGTTGGCCGGCGCCACTGGCGCCGAACCCGGAGTGGTGATCATCGCCGGAACCGGCTCGATCGCCTGTGGCGTCAACTCGCGTGGGCGCTTCGCCCGCGCTGGAGGCTGGGGGCCGACGATGGGCGACGAAGGCAGCGGGTCTTACATCGGCCGCCGCGCCCTCGAATCGGTCATGATGTCCTACGATTATCGCGGCGAACCGACGAGTATGATGGAGCCGATCCTGCGCCATTTCGGAGTCACATCGCCGCCCGAATTACCCCCCGTGATCTACGACGACCCGGACAAGGCCATGCGAGAGATCGCGCAGCTTTCGAAGGTCGCCGTCAGGGCCGCGGAGGAAGGCGACAAGGTCGCGCGAGGGATTTTGAAAGACGCCGCGAAGGAGTTGGCGGTCGCCGTCATCGCCGTCATCGAGCAGCTCAGAATGGAGCGCGATGAGTTCCAGGTCGCCTACGTCGGCGGCGTGTTTGAAGCCGGAGAATTGATCCTCGATCATCTGCGCGAGGAGATCCGATCCTTCGCGCCGCGCGCCGAAATCGCCCCGCCGATCGACCCGCCGGTGATCGGGGCGGCGAAGATGGCGAAAGCCATGCGCTCCGCATGAATCGCGACGAATCAGTACCGCGAGCGGTAGCGAGCGTGACTCCTGGGGTAGACTACTGGCAGGAGCCACGCTCGCTACCGCTCGCGGTACTGATTAGCGCCGCAACGCTTAGTAAATCTATCGGTGTCTCGATCTTTTTATAGATAGAATGATTACTACTGAACAGGCCAATCCTAATACGACCGAAATTGACAGCCTGCCGACGCTCGAAGCGCTGCGCCTCATCAACAACGAAGACAAAAAGGTCGCGGACGCCGTCGAGAAAGTCCTGCCCGCGATCGCCCGCGCCGTCGACGGCGTAGCCGAACGCCTGGGACGCGGGGGCAGGTTGTTTTACATAGGCGCGGGGACCAGCGGCCGTCTCGGCGTACTCGACGCCGCAGAATGCCCGCCGACCTTCGGCGTCCCGCCAGACCTTGTTCAGGGGGTCATAGCGGGCGGATATGAGGCGTGTTACCGCCCGGTCGAAGCCTCCGAAGACGACCAGGACGCGGGGGCGAAAGATCTGCGGGATCGCGGCATCACAACAAACGATGTCGTCGTGGGCGTCGCCGCCAGCGGGCGCACGCCATACGCCATCGGCGCCGTTCGATACGCCCGCGAGATCGGCGCGTTGACCGTCTGCGTCACCTGCAACGAAAACACCGAGCTTGGTCGCGCGGTCGAAATCCCCATCGAGCCGGTCGTAGGTCCGGAGGTCATCGCCGGCTCGACCCGGTTGAAATCGGGCACGGCGCAGAAGATGGTCTTGAACATGCTTTCGACGATGACGATGGTTCGACTCGGCTATGTGACGGGAAACCGCATGACCAACCTCATGACGCGCAACACCAAGCTCCGCCGACGCGCGCTCGGCATCGTCATGGCCGAATGCGCGCTCGACGAAGCCACGGCCGAATCCATTCTCGAATCCGCCGACTGGGACTTGCGCGTCGCCATTGTCATGGTCAAAGCTAACGCGACGCGCGAGATTGCCCAAGACGCGTTGATGAAGTCCGGTTATGCGATCTCGCGCGCGGTAGCCTATTTGCTCGCCTGAACCAATAACAATTCGACTGGAGGTAAAGCTATGTGGCTTGGAATGGGCGGAGTAATAACGATTTTGTTTTTCTTGTTTGGCGTCGCGCCGCCGATCATGTTCTGGGCCCCTGGGCTCGTCGAGATAATACTGATTCTGGTTTTGTTGTTTGGCGCGATTGGGGTGATCTTCGCGGCCTTATACTTTCTTGCGAAACACCTGACGATCATTGGCGGCAAGGCCTGTCCACACTGTGCGGAAAAGATCAAAGGGGATGCGAAAGTTTGTCGCTACTGCCGTATGGAAGTGACCGGCGTTTAAGGTCGAACTAGAAAATCAAGGGGTCTCTTTAAGTGACTGACATCATCTCTTCTTCTCAGCCGGCGTGGACGATTCCCGGCTACCTGGAAATTCAAAACAACCGCCTTCGCATAAACGGCGTTGACGCCGTCGAACTGGCGGAAGAGTTTGACACGCCGCTGTTCGTCGTCTCGGCGCCGCGCATCCGGCAAAACATCGCGCGGTTGCTCGAAGCCGCGAGCCACCACAAAAAGATCAAGCTCTGCTACGCGTCGAAGGCCAACAACACGCTCGGCGCGCTGCGCGTCGTGCGCGAAGCCGGCATCGACGTCGAGGTCAATTCCGGGGGCGAACTGTTTCGCGCCTTGCGAGCCGGATTCCGCCCCGACCAGATCGAGATGAACGGCATCTCGAAAACAGAACGCGAGATCGCCGAGGCGATTGACGTCGGCGTATATGCGATCAATGTCGATTCGCCGTTCGAGCTTGAGCTGATCGAACAGGTCGCGGCGAAAACCGGCAAACGGGCCAACGCGACGATCCGCCTGGTCGCGGGCGTCGGCACGCGCTCGCACGCGGCTTTGCAGACGGCGCTCTACACGTCGAAGTTCGGCGTCTCGCCCGCCCACGCCCGCAAGATGATGATTCAAGCTCTGAAGCGCCCCGACCTGATCAACCTCGCGGGGCTGCACATTCACGTAGGTTCGCAGACGCCCGATCCCGAACCTTACGTCGAGGCCCTGGCGGCGATGTGGGATCACCTGCTCTGGCTGCATCGGGAGACCGGCCACAAATTGCAGCACATCAACATCGGCGGTGGCATTCCCGTCAATTACCTGCGCGACGACACGCACGCCGAAGAGATCGGCGACGCCGAACGCGACATGCTCGGCGCCGACCTTACCTCGGCGCAGATGATGGAGGCCGCCATCGATGCCGTGCGCTCGTCCGCGCGAGAGGCCGGGGCCGAATACCTGCTGGACGACCTGGAGATCGTCATGGAGCCGGGCCGAGCGGTCATCGCCGACGCCGTCACGACCCTCACTAAGGTTCGCAACGTCAAATACCGCCCCGAAACCGGCGAGAATTGGGCGCTCACCGACGCCGGATACAACCTGATGCTCTCGATGGTTATGTACCAGTGGTATTACCACGCGATTGACGCATCTCGCGCAGCCGAACCGCCCGCGTCGCGCTACCGTATGGCCGGGCCGCTCTGCGACGGGGGCGACGTCTATTTCGATCTGCACGGCGAGGGGCGCCTGCCCGATTGCCGGCTGCTCCCCGCGAACATAGAGGTCGGCGAAGTGATCGCCATGCTCAACACCGGCGCGTATACGATGTCGCAGATGACGGCGTACAATGGACGCCCGTTCCCGGCTGCGGTGATGGTCGAAGAGGGCGGCAAAGTTCAGGTGATCAGGAAGCGCGATAACTATGAAGATTTGATCAACAACGAGTTGTAGACAGACGCTGAGGAGGTTATATGGGCGCTTGGGGAACCGGCAGCTTCGACAACGACACGGCATGCGATTGGGCCCATGATCTCAAGGAGACAAGCGACTTATCGTTGATTGAAAGCACGCTCGACAAAGTCCTTAAAGTCGGCGCTGAGTACCTTGACGCCTCAGAAGCGGAAGAAGCTCTCGCCGCCGCTGAGACTGTCGCTCGGCTAAAAGGAAACTGGGGGATCAGAGACAGCTACACTGAAATAATGGATAAGTGGGTGGAAACTACCAGAATTACTCCGCCACAAGCCCTCATTGAGAAAGCGATGAAGGGGATTGAACGAGTGCTCTCAGGACCTTCGGAGCTTTTAGAGCTTTGGGGTGAAGTCGAAGGATTCATCGCCTGGGAGGAATCTGTCAAAGACCTGAGCAGGAGACTGAAGGCTGAGAACGCATTATCATGACCATAAAATCCTGATCAATCTTGTAAATCCTGTCCAAAACCGGGTGAAATATGGCGACACTGGAAAAAGCGATTCTGATTGCGGCTCAAGCGCACCTGGGCCAGCGTGACAAGGGTGGAGCGCCCTACATCTTACACCCGCTCAGAATGATGATGCGGATGGAGTCCGAGGACGCGATGATGGCCGCCGTGCTGCACGACGTGGTCGAAGACAGCGACTGGACGCTCGATCAATTGCGCGGAGAAGGGTTTTCGGAAGAGGTTTTGCAGGCCGTTGATTGCCTGACGCGCAGGGATTACGAAAGCTACGACGAATTCGTCGCGCGCGCGCAGGCTCACCCGATCGCCCGCCTGGTGAAGATAGCCGACCTCGAAGACAACATGAACGTCAAACGCATCGGCGAAATGACCCCGAAGGACCTGGCCCGCATCAAGGAATACCACCGCGCCTGGCGCGCGCTTACACAGGAGGAATGATTATGCCCGCTACGCCTCGCCTCAAAGACGCGCTGTTCACCTCGGTCGTTCTTCTCATGCTTTTGCTGGC
This sequence comes from Blastocatellia bacterium, assembly GCA_035275805.1. Lineage (GTDB taxonomy): Bacteria > Acidobacteriota > Blastocatellia > RBC074 > RBC074 > JAJVID01. Next base: position 1,066 of record DATEMG010000284.1, on the reverse strand, counting down.
GACCGCCTCCGCATATCAGCGCGGCGGGAAGCCGCTGTTCGACGGAAAGTCGTTCAAAGGCTGGGAAGGCAATCTGAGCGTCTTTCGCATCGAAGACGGCGCAATTACAGGCGGCTCGTTGAAAGACCGTCTCGCGCACAATGAATTCCTGTGCACGACGGAGGAGTACGACGATTTCGAGTTGCGGTTGAAAGTCAAACTGATAGGCGACCCGGCGAGCGCCAACGCCGGAATACAGTTCCGCTCCAAACGGATTCCGAACCACCACGAAGTGATCGGTTACCAGGCCGACATGGGGCAACACTACTGGGGAGCGCTTTACGACGAGTCGCGGCGGCGGAAGATACTGGCCGGCCCGAACCTCGACGAATTGAACAAAGTCCTGATGCGCGGCGATTGGAACGATTACGTGATCCGCGCCGAAGGCAAGCGCGTTCGCCTCTCGATCAACGGCTTCCAGACGGCCGATTACACCGAAACCGACGACAGCGTAGAACAACGCGGTCGCATCTGCCTGCAAATCCACGGCGGCCCTCCGAGCGAGGCATGGTACAAGGAAATCACGATAGAGCCGCTCACAACGAAAAGGCGCCAACGATAAATCGAAAGGACGATGACCATGAAACGAACTCTTCTGCTTGCGGTCGTCCTCGCGTCGGCCTCTCTGCCGGCTTTCGCGCAGGATAAGAAAGCTTCAAACAGCGTTGAGCAGGCGGTGCTCAAACTCGAACAACAGTGGGAAGACGCGCTGCTCAAATCCGACGTCGCCGCGCTCGAAAGAATTTATGACGACGGCCTGATCTACACTCATTCGAGCGGCGCCGTCGATAACAAGTCGGTCTACGTGGGCAACATCAAATCCGGCGTCACGAAATACGAGTCGATGAAACGCGACGACATCAAGGTCAGCGTTTATGATGACACGGCGCTGGTCACCTGCCACTGGGAGGTACACGTCCTTAACAAGGGTAATAAGATCGATACAAACGCGAGGTACATTCACGTTTATGTCAAACAGAAAGACGGCTGGAAGATGGTGGCGCATCAGTCGACGCGGATAATTCAG
>DATEMG010000283.1:0-13882 GCA_035275805.1 Blastocatellia bacterium | reverse complement strand
CATCCTTGCCTGCTAGCTTCGGCCAGTCGGTCATTGCCGGAACCCCGCAGGCAAGGATGCCTGCGCTCCCAGGCGCCATTTTCTGAGGAGGTAACGGAAAATCTATGAACAGCCCTCGCTCATACCGCTATCGAGTGGTGGACGTCTTTACCGAACGGCCGCTGGAAGGGAACGCCTTGGCCGTGTTTCCGGACGCGCCCGGCCTTGACGACACCACGATGCAGAAAATCGCCAGAGAGCTGAACTTGTCGGAAACGACCTTCGTCAGCCCGGCGGCCCGCGCGGATTGCGCGGCGAAGGTCCGAATATTCACACCGACAAGAGAATTGCCTTTCGCCGGTCATCCGACGGTCGGCACGAGCTTCGTTTTGCTCGATGAAGGCGCCGTACCCAAAGACAGCGAGCGCTTCGTACTTGAGGAGAAAGTCGGACCAGTGTCTATTCGCGTAGAACATGGCGAACGCCCATTGATTTGGTTGACAACCCCGCCGATCAAATACGGAAGAACTTTCGACCCGGGGCTTTGCGCGCGGGCGCTTGGAATCGAACCGGACGATCTGCTTGAGATTACGCCACAACTTCTGAGCGCTGGTAATCCGACTATTTTCGTCGCCGTCAATGACAAAGAAGTGGTCGATCGGGCCTGGCTCGACCTTCAGGGGATGGCGACACTCACAGACGGACAGCAAGAGACGGCATGCGTGTTCGTGTTCGCGCCGACATCCGGCGGGGCTTATTCACGAATGTTCGCGCCTGAATACGGGATTGTTGAAGACCCTGCGACCGGGAGTTCGACGGGGCCGCTGGCCGCCTTCATGCTTCGACACGGCCTTGTATCAGGCGCCGCAGGCTCGCGCTTTTTCAGCGAACAAGGGACCAAGATGGGGCGCCGCAGCATTCTCCACGTTCAGCTCAATGGCGAACAAGGCGCGGACGGCATCGAGGTGGGCGGTTATGTTTCGCCAGTCGCCGAAGCCACGCTATTTCTATAGTTTCGCATTTCGCCGGCAAGCAATAGCCACCGCAGCACACCGCAGAACACAGAGAAGTCTTGACACCTCTGTGCTCTGCGGTGTGCTGCGGTGGCTAACAATCTTCGTATTTTCGTAGCTCGACGACTTCTATGACGCCGGCGTCACGAATCGGATCGTGTAGCGCACGGATTTCGACGCGTCATGTTTGTCCCACAGGATGAGCGTGGTCTTGCCGTTCACGTGCGACGCCGGCAGCGTCTGGTAGCGATGCCGGCTGTCGTGCGGCCGCACCTCGGGTACTTGAGTCGCCCCCGCCGGCAGCGTGACAGTGTATTCGAACACCGTCGGCGAGAAGCCTTCCAGCGCGTGATTATTGATTTTGATCCCTTTCGTCAGCGGCAGATCCGATTCCAAGCGCGGGATGTCCAGCGCGCCGCCGCCGACCGTCGTGCGCTCGATGCGACGTACGGCGTCCGCGCCAAGGCGGTCGGTGAGCTGTTGAAGATAGAGGCTGCGCGGTTCAAGGTGTTGGCCGAGCGATTCAATCCAGCCGTCGGGTCGCGGCCGCGGATCCGTGGCGTTCGGCACAAAACCGGGGACTTTGCCGCCTACGTGGCCGAACGAGTAGTTTTGCGCGGTTGGGGGTTGTTGCACGGTGATGATCCCGTTTGAATTCCAGGTTACATAGTTCGCGCCCGACCAGCCGTGGCCGGTGCCGAACCAGGCGCGATCCTGGATGGCTATGCCCGCCTTGATGTTGTCGTACAGCCCGCCGACCGACCAACGATGATGTGGCTCGCTGGTGGCGAATTCATTGATCGAGTCGCTGTCGAGGAAGACGTTCACGCCCGGGACGCGGGAATCAACCACATAGGCGTGACGCGCCGTTTCCGCATGATTGCGCTGAACGAGCGTCAATTGCCCCGCGAGTTTGAAGTTATAGCGACGTTCGCCCGTGATCAGGCTGACCATATCGATGGCCGCGCTGTCCTGGATCGTCACCCATTTGGCCTGGCTGCTTACATTGACCAGCGCATGCTCCAGATGCAAGGTCGTGACCTCGCGGACCCAGGCGTTTTTGACATTGTTGATCGCGGCGAAGATTCGGGCGTGGTCTTCGTCGGCGAAATAGGTAACGCCGGCGTTGACCGCCGTCACGGCCGGATTGAATTGGACATCGACGCGCAACTGCTCGACGCCGACCTGCTCGATGCGGTCCGGATCGTCATAGCGAATGATTTCGCCGCCTCCCCAGCGCTGCTCGATGGCGTTCGGAATCGGGGCGTCAAGCGTGATCAGATTTCCGTCGATGTCGGTGATGACGCGATCGAAATCGAGATTGAAGGGCTCGAACTGGACAATATCCGGTGTCACCTGCACGATCTGGTCCATCTGGATCGCGTGGATCCAGCGATCATTGCCGACGCGACGGACCACGACCGAATCGCCCACCGAGAAGCCATTCGCGTCGCTCACGTGTAATTGGCGCGTTCCGGATGGCGCGTACAGATCGGTGATCGGTTTGCGCAGGGGCAGTAATGTCCTGCCGCCCGAACCGCGAATTTCCAGAACATTCCGCTTGGCCGTGCCCGTAGCGAACAGGACCGTTCCATCCTCGCCTTGGCCTTCGCCGCGCAGGACCACGCCGCTTGCGCGAATCACGAGTGTCGTTCCCACTTCATAGCGGCCTCGTTTGAGCAGAACGGCGCCGCGAATGCCATCCGCATTCTGCGGCATCGCCGACACCTGGTCGATCGCCGCCTGGATGCGCGCGCTGTCATCTCCCTCGCCCGGCTCGACGGCGACGCGCGCCTGCACGTTCGGCAGTGCGACCCCGCCCCCGCCGTAGCCGGCGTTCGAAAAATCGAGTGGCCGATTGCCCTTGAAATCAGGCGCATACCCTAGCGCGCCGTCCGGGCCGGCGAACACGATGCGGCTCTGCCCGGGCGGGGTTTGCGCGGAGTCGAACACGCTAAAGGTGAAGGCGTCGTAGACATCCGGCCGGCCCGATAGCTGCAGCAAAAGGCTAAGCCGGTATAGCCCCGGTTTAGCGGCGGCCCCCGGAAGGGCGATCTCCGCTGAAACGCCCGGCGAGAGGATTGTCGTGGGCAACTCCAGCGCCGTCTCGCCCTCGACGCCGTCGAGGTCCTTGTGATGGGGCGAGCGCGTCAATTTGCCGCTCAGCGCGAGCTTCTCGTAAGCGAGCGCCTTCAGCGACGGATACGCCGATCCCAACTCGATCACCGCCGGTCTGCCGATCGCGATTTCCATCGACGCGTGCGCCAGGGTGAGCTCGGCCACGACCTTAGCCGGATCGAAACTGTCGATCCAGAGAGTGACGTCCCTGTTGACGCCGTCGAGTGAGGCGGCGGCGATGATCAGAGCCACGCCCTGTCCCAGGGCTGCAATCGCGGCGTCGGCCCCCGTGGAGGTCACTGAAGCGATCGCCGGCTTGTTGCTCGACGTCGTGACAGTCGCGTTTTCCAGCGTGACTTCCTGACCGTTCGTGAGCCGCCCGCGCAGCGTGAGCGGGACCGAGGCGCCTACGGACAAGGTGATCGTCTCGGCCGGCGCGAGCGCGCGCCCGTCGGCTGCGGTGAAGAACACGCGCGATAGCGACGGCGTCGATGAGTACAGCTCCAGCTCGTTCAATTGGAAATTGGCGGTGGGGTTGTTGAGGACAATCTCCACGCGCACGAAGCGAGCCGTGACGTCCGGAAACGACGATCTGTCGATGCTCGCGAATGTCTGGTCCGGCCGGAATTTCGAGAATGCCGGCTGCCAGGTCGCGTTGTCGTTCGAGATAAGCGCGCGGAAGCCATTTATGTTCGCCACATTGGTGCGGAAGTTGAGGACGATCTCGTTGAACGGCGTGGCGCCGCCGAGATCGACGCCCAGCCACACCATGGAATCGTCCTGCCGGTCAGCCATTAACGGCTGCCAAAACGTGGCCACATTGCCGTCCACCGCGTTCGGCGCGCGGCCACTCGAAACGTCCGAGCTGCGCGTGACGCTTCGCCCCAACGCTAGATTGCCGGACTGCGCGAGCGCCGGCAGCGCGGCTAACAGGACTACCATGAGCGCGGCGGCGAGGGGGAGGGAAGCCGGCGCTTCGTTGAGAATGCGTTGAGTCATGCGCTTAGTCATGTGAAGTCGCTCCTGAATGGTCTGTTTCATGGACGCCTGCGCAGTCCGGCGCGCGGCTACCGCAAAGGCGCCTCTGATTATTTACATCGAAGTAGGCGAGATTGACCCAATTGGACAAAAGACCGACAGCGGGAGCCCGCGAGCAAGTATGAATTACATCTGCGCCCCGCTGCGATCCGCTGCTAGCCGGCGACCGGAATGGTATTTCGCCAGTAATCCGATTATGAATATAAGCAGGGCGCCGGCGCTGTAAGCAAGCAAATCATGATAATCAAATGTCGTACCAATGATAGTTCTTGCCAGGCCGCAGTGTTGTAAACCGAGTATTGATATCAAATCGAAATATTGCCCGATCTCGACGGCAAAGGAGAAAATCAACACGCATGATGCAAGCCAGAAATAATTGGCGTTGATAAAGCATCTGCAAATGGTGAAGATCAAGATGACAACTAACATGTCACCAACAAACGGTCTTACTAAGTGGTCATGGATAAACACTGCGATAAAAACCTCGACCACAAATAGCGCAATGGATAAAATGGCGTACCTTTTACGGAATCCAAATTTCATAACGCGTACTTTTTATCCCCCTAAATGATCTAAGGCTACGTTTCGCCACATCCGAAGTGTTCCGCCCGGCGATATAGTACAGCGTTAACTATTTTATTTGGCGTTTATTTAAATGAACTGTAGTTCCCGGTTTTTAGGCGCTTATCCATAAGAGAAGATGCCTCGGCGGCGCCGATTTGTTTGTGGGTCGCAGATTTTTTTTGCGTTCGAGCGCGTAGCCCCGAATTGCGCCGCCGATCCCTGAATCTCTTCTGACGGTTGTGTCGCAAAAACACGACGATTTATCGGTTGGTTCAGGCGTATGCTCCGGAACATGAGAAAAGAATTCGCCTTCACTTGCGGCCGACCAATGACTCCTACCGCGTCGATGAAACCTACGTCAAAATCAAAGGGAAATGGTCTGACCTTTACTGCGCGGTGGATTCCACATATCATTGGAGAATCGACTTGATTATCCAAGCTGGCTCGCCATAATTTTTGAACTACCAACCCTTCATAAAAAGGGCTGGCGCTCGCTCCCGATTACAACTTGATTTATTTTAAAGGCCGATTTGCCGAAGAAGGGTGCATGGTATGGTCTGTCCAATTTGCGGGAATGTCAGTGAAGGCGAACGCTTCTGCGACAAATGCAGCGCGGAATTGGCGGCGCCTCTTGCTCCAATCGCGACTGCCTCCGACGACGCCCAGTCGCCAGCCACAGTTTCGCAGCCCTCAGCCTTGGGCGCTTTGACCGGGAGAACGTTGGATCAGAAGTACTACCTTGAATCCAAACTCGGCGTCGGTGGAATGGGGACTGTTTATCGCGCCGGCCGTCTGCTGATCGGCGACTGGGTGGCGGTCAAAATACTCCATCAGGATCAACTGGCCGATCCGCGAGCCGTCGAACGTTTCCGCCGCGAGGCGCAGATTGGCGTCCGCCTGAAGCATCCGAATGTAGTTACGGTTTACGACTTCGGCGTTTCCAGAGAAGGCCTGAACTATCTTGTCATGGATCTGGCTGAAGGAGAGAGTCTCGGCAGTCTGATCGAGCAACAAGGGACGCTGGCTGAGACCGACGCCGCCGAGATAATCCGCCAGGTCTGCGCGGCGTTGGAGGAGGCGCACAGGCTGGGTGTGGTACACCGCGACATCAAACCGCAGAATATTATCGTGCAGATAATCCCGGAGGGCTTGCAAGTCAAGGTGCTCGACTTCGGCTCCGCGGCGTCACGCGACGTTACCACCAGCAAGCTGACGCGAACTGGCGCCATCGTTGGGACGCCAGATTACATGTCGCCTGAGCATTGTTTGGGTGAAGAGTTGGATGGACGCTCGGACATCTACAGCCTGGGCATCGTCCTGTTTGAAATGCTGACCGGCGTCGTGCCGTTCGATTCGCCAATCCCGACAGCGATCGTCATTAAGCATGTCAATGACCCGCCGCCGCCGCCGCGCACTTTGAATCCGAACATCTCGCCTGCCGTTGAAGCGGTAACGCTGCGCGCGCTCGAGAAGCGGCGCGATGCGCGGCCGCAGACGGCGGGCGAAATGGCGAGGGAGTTGATTGCGGCCACGGCTGGCGCGGAACTGGATTCGTTTTATCCCGCAATGGTCGCGGCGTCAGGAGTCGTTACACCCGAACCAATAACAACGCCAATATTGGAGGAGGCGCCCACTCCCGTATCGAACAGCAGTGTGGCGACGTTGCTCGATGGCGCTCCAGCGTTCGGCGAAATGTATGCAAAAACGGGATCGAAGGGAAAACTCGTATTAGCGATTTTCGGCGCGCTGCTCTTGCTGGTTGGCGGCGGACTCTGGATGTATTTGTATAACGGCGGGAATGAAAAGGTCGCGACAACGAATGACTCTGCCGGAAGCAGTCAACAGTCCTCGACTGTCAGCGGTCAGCCGGCTATACCTGATCGGAGCAAGACTGTCCGCCCCTCGACGTCGTCAGAGGCGGCGAGATCGCTGCCGGCGAGCAACAAACCTTGGGAGCTGATCGCCGACCAAACCACTGGCGTCGCGGATGCAGCGAACGCATTGGGATCGGCGGATCAGCGGATGGCGGTGATCAATCCCGGCGGCCAGATTGCGCTGGAATATCATGAGGGCAGTTTTTTCGGCAACGGACACGGCGCCGACCTGCATGTTTATGGCCCGAAACAGAGTCGAGTTTCGTATCTCATCTTTGTTAGAAATGATCCGGCCGAAGAGTGGAAGCGGATCGACATAAACCGCAAGGGATTCCCTCGGGGAGAGGCCGGGCACGACATGGGACATCACGGCATCCGGCAGGCGCGCCAGGCGATGATCAGGAACATAGGGAAGGCCGATCTGACAATTGACGCGGCCTCGGTCATATACAAAGATGAAGTCCGCGGCGAGGTCGCCACGCGCCATCGCCACTAAAACCGGTTCTGGCGCCAATCTGATCATTATGGATAATCATCGGCATGATCCAACTCTCTCCCGAGAAGCCCGAACTCTTCAAAGGCCGTCATTTCAACCATACTTCTTATCATTCTGCCTTCCATCGAAAAATTGCGCCAGAACCATTACGACTCCTGTTGAGGCCTGAACATGGCAGAATGGCGGAGAAACGAAAATGCTTTGCAGCGATCTGCCGATTGGCGCTAAAGTGTCAACTCCGTGGGCGCAAAAAAACAACTTTGTTTTTTTGCGCCTCACGCGATTTTTTTTGAGAATGCAACCGCTCTCCGACATTTAAGGGCCGTAAGGCGATGCGAATTTACACGCTTGAACGCCAGCGGTAGATTGAACGCTCGCGCCGTGAAACATTTGCTTTCTTCGGCGATGCGTTCAACCTGGAGCGCATCACGCCGCCTTTCCTGCGCTTCTGAGTCCCGAACACGCGCATGTTTGCGACCGGACGAGCATCGCCTTCACGGCGGGCCGCCTGACGCATCATCTTTATTTTCGTCGCGAGCTGGATCAAGCAATTATTTGATTACCGCGTGGAAATGACCGCGCCACTGCTCGCGGCGCGCCATCGAGCGCAGGACTGGCGCGAGGCGCCTGTAGCGATTTATGCCTGAGTCTGTTGAGTACGGAATTACGCCCGTCCCCACCGGCGTTTGGAGTGAAAGTGATTGGAAACGGCTCGAGCGGCAAACCTGCGCCCGCGCGCTCCGGGCAAGCTCTGAAGAGGCGGCCTGGGAGATCATCATCCGGCAGGCGCGGGCGGTGTTGCGCGCATACAGCACGAGTTTCTTCATCGTCACCCGTTTTCTCCCGCCCCACAAACGCGCCCAGGTCGAAGCCGTGTACGCCGCGGTACGCTACCCTGACGAGATCGTGGACAGCTTTCCGCTCGGCCCCGCCGAACGGATGCGCCGTCTCGACGCCTGGGCCGCGCAGTACGAAGAGGCTCTGGCCGCCGATTCGATTAAGGACTCTCTGGGCCGCCGAACGCCGTGTTTCCTGGCGAGCTTCAGCCGCGTCGTGCGCGAAGCCGCGATCCCGCCGGAACATTACCGCTCCTTCATCGCCGCCATGCGGCTCGACGTTTGTCCGCGCCGCTTCAGCACACTCGATGATTTGATCGAGTCCTATGTCTACGGCAGCGCGATCGTTGTAGGCTACTTTCTGGCTTACATCTACGGCGCGCCGAGTGAGAGCGACTTTGCGCGGGCGCTGGCGAGCGCCCGCCATCTCGGCGTCGCGCTGCAATTAACGAACTTTTTGCGCGACGTAGGCGAAGACCAGCGGCGAGGGCGGCTCTATTTGCCGCTGGATCTGCTTCATGATGAAGGCGTCCTGGAGGCGGACGCCGCCGACCAGCGACAGCAGGCGGCGCTCCATCGCGTGTTGCGGCGGATGGCCGCCGTCGCCGAAGACTACTACGCCCGCGCGCTCGCCGACCTTGACGCTTTCTCCGCCGACAGTCGAACGGCGATTCGCGCATGCATAGACGTTTACCGCCGGCTCAACGAGCGCATCAGTCACAGCCCGCGCGGGTTGCTACATCGCGAGAGCGTCCCGCTGAGCGAGAAGTTCAAAGCGCTTCCGCCGAGCAAATACTGGCGTTTGCCGCTCGCTTACCTGGCTCGGTAAGCGAAGCGAGACGGAGCGACGGGGCGAGTGGGCGACGGGGCGACAGGACGGCTGAGAGACAGAGAGAGGGGGAGAAGATGAATCCTCAAATTTCAAACGCAAGCGCTGAAACGGAAAAATCGCCCCGTCGCCCCGTCGCCCCGTCGCCCTGTCAACTATTGGAGGGAATCTCGATGAAAGCGACGGCGTTTATTCTGCTATTGACCTGTTTGTTGTTGCTGTCGTCATCCGCGCAGAGCCAGCGGCTGATTGGGCGACCCGATTTCAGGTCTCGGAATGATTCCCGCGATTCACACCGGAAATTGGAGTTCACGTTCGCGCGTCTCGAATATGATTCATACGGGCGGCGCGGAGGGTGGATGACCGATTACCCGGAGGCCGACGAGCACTTTATCATGGGCCTGCGCGACTGGTGCCAGAGCAACCTGGCGGTCTCCGACGACCCGACGTCCTGCGCGCCACTAGACAAAGACCTCTTCAAGTATCCGTTCGTTTACATCGTCGAGCCTGGCTATATGGATCTTTCAACTGAAGACGCGGCGAGCCTTCGCGAATACCTGGCGCGCGGCGGCTTTTTGATGCTGGACGATTTTTGGGGCGAATACGAGTGGAGGAACGTTCAGGAACAGATGCGCAAAGTCTTCCCCGAATACCCGATCCGGGAACTGCCGCTCGATCACCCGATCTTTCACTGTTACTTCGATATTGACGAGGTCGTCCAGGTTCCTATGTTCTTCAACTATCTTCGTAACGGCATCACATACGAGAGGGACGGGTACGTCCCGCATTATGAAGGGATCGCGGATGACACAGGGCGCGTGATGGTTTTCATCGCCCGCAACTGCGACAACGGCGACGCATGGGAGTGGATTAACGATCCGCGTTACCCGCTGAGATACGGGCTGGCGGCTTACAAGCTCGGAATGAATCTGATCGTTTACGCGATGACTCACTGAGGATCGAGGATAGAAGATCGAGGATAGAAGATAGAGGATGGAAGATCGCGAACGAGCTATTTTCTTTCTATCCTCGATCTTCGATCCTCAATCCTCTGGACTACTCCTCCGGTCTGACGATGAATTTGTACCCGACGCGGTGGACAGTGACGATGAAGCGCGGGTCGCTGGGGGTTTCCTCGATCTTTTGGCGCAGCTTGGCGATATGCATGTCGACGGTTCGCGTGAGGGGGAAGCTGCCGTAGCCCCAGACTGAATCGAGCAACTGATCGCGCGTGATTACCTCGCCGCGATGCTCGATGAAGTATTTTAGGATGTTGAATTCTCGCGGCGACACTTCGACGGGCGCGCCTGCCTTCGCCACCTCGAACTTTTTGAAATTGACCGTGATCGCGCCGAAACGGAACTCTTCGGGAGCCTCGCCGTGGCGGTGGGCGCGGCGCAGCAGGGCTTCGACGCGCGCCATGAGCTCCATGAAGCTGAAAGGCTTCGTCACATAATCGTCCGCGCCGATCTTCAACCCGACGACCTTGTCAATCTCCTGGCCGCGCGCGGTGAGCATGATGATCGGCGTGGGATTGCCAGCGCCGCGGAGGTGTTTGCAGATGTCGAACCCGCTCATCTTCGGGAGCATCACGTCCAGAATGATCAGATCCAGGTCTTTCTCCGTAGCCATGCGAAGCCCGGCGGCCCCGTCGCGCGCGACCTGCACCGAATAGCCTTCGTACTCGAATCCGTCGCGCAGCGCCACGGCCATGGCCTGATCATCTTCGACAATCAAAACTTTTCCGCTCATTCTTTCTTCTCCGCTGGGGAACGGACAGGATTCACAGAATTTTTCAGGAATTTATGAACCGGATCGAATCATGAAAAATCCTGTGAATCCTGTCTATTTTCGTTTTCAGTTTACAATCTCGCCACCGACCTTCAGGTCATGGCCGATCGTGTGGCCGTTATCCTTCATTTCCGGTTTGGCGCGGGCGCTCTGGTCAACCGGCAGGTGGATAATGAACGCGCTGCCGCGGCCGGGCTCGCTCTCGACGGTGACTCGCCCGTGATGGGCCTCGACGATGTGTTTGACGATTGACAGCCCCAACCCGCTGCCTTTTACGTCATGCACCAGGCTGTTGCCGACGCGGTAGAATTTCTCGAAGACTTTCTCTCGCTCTTGACTGGCGATGCCGACGCCGTGGTCGATCACCGAGATCGTGACCGTATCGCCATGTTCGGCGAGCTTGACGCCGATCTCTTTTGAGCCGCTCGAGTATTTCACGGCGTTGTCCAAAAGGTTGATGAAGGCCTGTGCTATGGCGTCCGGATCGATAACCACCTGCGGCAGCGGGAACGAGGGCTTTTCCAAGTTCAGGGTGAAGCCGTTCTGCTCCAGGACGACGTCGAACGTCTTCAGCGTGTCGGCTACCACGCCCTCGACGCAGGTCTGCTCGAAGTGATAGGTCTTCTGGCCCGATTCTATCCTCGAAAAATCAAGGATGTTGTTGATCAACTGCGTAAGGCGGCGGCTTTCGGTCTCGATGTATTCGCCGTATTCTTGTATCTTCTCCGGCTCCTTGACGCGTCCGAGCTTCAGAAACTCGCCGAAGACACGAACCGAGGCCAGCGGCGTGCGCAATTCGTGGGAAACGTTTGAGACGAAGTCTGTTTTCATTTGAGACAGTTTCATGGCGCGCGAAGCGGCGCGCAGCGCCATCACGACCCCTCCGATCAGCGCCAGCGCCGTCAAGGCAGAAAACGACAAGCTGGTGATAAAGTTTCCGCGGCTCCACTCCTCTTCGGTCATGTGGCGCATGCGGATGCCTAAAAACCAGTCTGTGAAAATGAACGGTATCTGCGCCCCGTCCTCGTATTTTTCCCCCTCGAATTGCTGATTGGCGAAAATCAGCTTGTGATCGCGCTTCATGTCAACGATTGTGACGACCACGTCCTGGTAGTCATCAAAACACTGCGGAAGGGTCTCTTTGAGGACTGGGGCAATATAGTCGTTAATGAATACCTTTTCGTTCAGGAACATCCCGGCCACGCCGACCACTCGCGATTTTTCGTCAATAATCGGTTTTACTATGATGCGGTTTTTCGGGTCGCGCTCATCCACAGTCAACCGAACCGTCTTCGGAATCGCCTTAACCAGCGTGAACGAAACCCAACTCGAAGCCGCCGTGTGCGCCGCCCACCATTCGTCGTGATTTGCTATGTAATAAGATTTGATCGGGTCATAGAACTTGACGGTCGCGGTGGTCGGCGCATTTTCTCCGCTGAGGACCCCCGTAAAAAACAGCCGCGCGCCATTAAATGTGTGGTTTTTGAAGTGAGCGGCGATCTGCTCGGCATCCATCGCGTTGTCGATATCGAAATCAGGGTCCGGATAAATGTGACGAAAAGCCGTATGGGGAACGTTGAGTGTCTCTTCTGCCTTTTGCTTATATTGAGATATCACATTATCGAGCACGTCGGAGATGTAACGGCGCATGTAAAACCGCCGCGCCTTGGGGAGTGTTGACTCCAGCTCCGACAGCGACTGGTATTGCAGCCACAGATGCGTCAGAAGCGGGATCGCGACCGCCACCAATCCCACCGTCATCGCATGTCTGCGGAACGACTCCTTTAATCTCTGCATTTGCTTCACTCTCCCCTTAAAGTATACCCTGACCAATCCTGTCGCCGGACGGCGCTAAGGCCTAGTTTTACAAATGATTTACAAGTTTTACTGGTTTTTACTGGCGCTTGACGACATTTACCAGGACTTGAGCGAAACTCCAAACTGGCCAGGGAGTCCCAAGCGTAAGCGAAGTTTCGATCCGGCGCCGGAACCGGCCTTAGTTATGATTCATAAGTTCACATGCAACCCACGCAGCAATATTTAAATGGAGGAAGACGTTAATGTCGAATGAAGCAGTGGACAGGCTATCCGACGACCAGGCGATTAAATTTCAAAGCGGCCCGCAAGCGTGCGCAGAAGCGGGTCTGGGAGCGCAGGCGCCACTGCCTACAGGTTCCCAGAGCGAGCAGGCAGGGGCGCCTGCGCCGCAACCTCGACCGGCTCTGACGCTGGTCAACGGTCCTAGGGAGGTCTCATATGAGAATTATGAGTGTTTCATCGGCGTCAGCCCCAATGTCTCCGACCTGAAAAAGTTCATCGGAGTCCACGCGTCGCTGACGCATCCAGTTTTGCTAATCGGCGAACGCGGGCTGAGGCAGGAGCAGATCGCCCGCGTCCTGCATCAAGCCAGCGCGCAATGGGCGCAGCCGTTCTTCGCCGTCAACGCCCACGGACTCGGCGCCGAGGCGTTGCACAACATCCTCTTCGGCCCTCATGGAATGGTCGAGACCGTCAAGCAGGGGACTATCTACATCAACGAATTGACCAGTCTGCCGCAGCTTCTGCAGCAGCGTTTCGCCGTCTACCTGGAAGAACAACGGTGGCGCGGGCGCGACGGACGCCAGCGGTTGGTCTTCGCTTCGGAGTGGAATCCCGCCGACCGCAGGGCGGAAAATCGAATAGCTTACGGACTGGTCGAGATGCTGCGCCAGTTCAGTTTCACCATCAAACCGCTCCGCGAGCGGAGCGAAGACATTCCCTACATCGCAAAGCATATGCTCTCCCGCATCGCTCAGAAATTGGGCAAAAGCGCTAACGGAATCACCGCCGAGGCCCTCGCCGCGCTGACGGAGTACAACTGGGAGAGCAATCTCGACGAGCTTGAGTCGGTGCTTGAGGGCGCGATCAGTTGTCTGCCGCCTCAGCAAATAGACGAATCGGTCCTGCCATCGCGCATCCGGTATGCCCATCTCAAATCAATCCCGCCGGACGGCATCGATCTGCCGCAAATCGTCGATGATTTCGAGCGCGACCTGATCGCCACCGCCCTCGATCAGAGTGGGGGCAGCCAGACCAAGGCGTCGAAGCTGCTCGGATTGCGCGTACAGACGCTGAATATGAAGCTCAAACGCTACGCAGATCAGCAGCGCCCGCTATTGTAATCGGGGCTAAATCAAAGACGCCGTAGCCCGCGCCCCCCGCGCCGCAGAGTTTCGCAGGAGATCACGGTCAGGCAAGCTGGTTTTGTTTGCCCGCTGTGTCGCCCCGGGCGGGGCCTGCGGCGTCTTTGATTAATTTCAACAGCGAATCAGATTACATTTTGCCCGTCACATCGTCCCGATGGC